>NZ_DKSQ01000086.1:0-4055 GCF_002472765.1 Empedobacter sp. UBA7252 | reverse complement strand
TTGTTAGATTTATTCCGTCAAACAGCTGCAAATTTTCAGGTGGCACATTGTAATTTTCAGTTGCGTGAAGAAGACGCAAATGGCGATGAATTGTTTGTGAGAGAATATTGTGGAAAATATAATATACCGTTTCATTCGACTCGTTTTGATGTTGCGGCTTATCAGAAAGTAGGAAATTATTCGGTAGAAATGGCTTGCCGAAATTTGCGTTATGAGTGGTTTGAGCAAGTTCAACAACAAAATTGTTTGGATGTTTTGGTGACAGCTCATCATTTGGATGATAATATTGAAACTTTTTTGATTAATCTTTCTCGTGGAACAGGTTTGAAAGGTTTGGTTGGAATGCAAATTGATAATGGAAAAATCTTTCGTCCACTTTTAAATTTTACAAAAAATGATTTGTTGGAATATGCAAAATCAAATGAAATAAATTGGCGAGAAGATTATACGAATGCGACGGATGATTATACTAGAAATAAGATTCGTCATCACATTACACCAATTCTAAAAGAGCTTCATCCGCAATTTGATGAGAATTTTTTGTCAAGTTTAAATCATATCAATGATAATTATCAAATTGTACAAAATAAAGTTGGAGAAGTTAGAAGTGATTTATTCTCAGGAGATAATCCGATTGAAATTGAAATTTCAGCATTAAAAAAACTTCAACCATTAGAAACATTTTTACATTATTTGTTCGAAAAATATGGATTTTCGTCGAGCAAAGAAATTTTAAAATTTTTGGATGCAGAAACGGGAAGTGAAATAAAATCAGCAACTTATCGATTAATTAAAAATCGAGAAAATTTGTTGTTGCAAAAAATAGAAGAAGAAAATGAAGATGAATTAACGATTTTTGATGAGTTAATTGAAATCAATTCGTTAAATTTGAAGTTCGTGAAATCGATAAATCCACACGAAAACGCTACTGAAATAGTAGACTTTACATCAATTTTGTTTCCGCTTAAACTTAGAAAAGTGAAAGAGGGAGATTTCTTTTATCCAATTGGAATGAAAGGTCAAAAAAAATTGTTGAGTAAGTTTATGAAAGATTTGAAACTTTCTAAGTTAGAAAAAGAGAAGGTTTGGTTGCTTTGTGACCAAAAAGATCAAATTATTTGGGTGGTAAATCATCGTTTGGATGAACGTTTCAAAACGACAGAAACAAGTAAAAACTTTTTAAACATTACAGTATGTTAAAGAAACTTTGGATACTTTTTTTGTTTCCAATTTTAGTCAACGCACAGTTATTTAGTCCTGCAAAATGGTCGAGTTCGGTGAAGGAGGTTGGACAGAATGAGTTTGAAATCGAGGTAACAGGAAAAATTGATAGAGGTTGGCACCTTTATTCAATGAAACATCCTGATGGAGGAATTGGAATTCCAGCAAGTGCATCATTTAAACCAGCTGCAAATGCAAAATTGATTGGAGGTACGCGCGAAGTTGGAAAACGTATAGATAAATACAGCCAAATTTTTGAACAAGATGAAAAATATTACGAAAATCAAGTAAAATTTGTTCAAAAAGTGAAAGTTTCGGGTGATAAACCTGTAAATGTATCGTACACAATAGAATTTCAAATGTGTGATGCCGAACGTTGTTTGCCACCAGATGAAACAAGCGGAACGATAAAATTAACGCCTTCCGCAAAAGTTGAAGAGACGAAAGAAGAGGCAAAGCCAGCAGATGCTACAGAAGCAAAAGATACTGTTGCAGTAAATGAAATTACGCAGGATTCTGTTCAAGAAGATTCTACAGCTGTTGTTGTAGCAACACAAGATACAATCAAAAAAGTTGATGATTCTTTATTAGCAGATAACGAAAAGAAAGATAATGGTTTATTGAAAATCTTTTCTTTAGGATTTTTAGGAGGATTAGCAGCGCTATTAATGCCTTGTATTTTCCCAATGATTCCTTTGACAGTAAGTATGTTTACAAAACAAAGTAAATCGAAAGGAGAAGGAGTTGGAAAAGCCTTTATTTATGGATTATCAATCATTGTTATTTATGTTGCATTAGGTTTATTGGCGACAGTTATTTTTGGACCATCAGTCCTAAATGAAATGTCAACAAATCCGTGGGTGAATTTAGCATTCTTTGCAATTTTCATTGTATTTGCTATTTCATTTTTTGGAGCTTTCGAATTGACATTACCAAGTAAATGGGTAAATGCAGCTGATAAAGGTGCTGATAAAGGCGGATTAATTGGAATCTTCTTTATGGCATTCACATTAGCATTAGTGTCTTTCTCTTGTACAGGACCAATTATTGGTTCGTTATTAGTTCAAGCGACGCAAGGAGGAAACTATTATTCATTAATCGTAGGAATGTTTGGCTTCTCTTTAGCATTAGCGATTCCATTTACATTGTTTGCGATGTTCCCTGGTTGGTTAAATTCAATGCCAAAATCTGGTGGATGGTTAAATACAATCAAAGTTTCTTTAGGATTTATTGAATTAGCTTTTGCCTTGAAGTTCTTATCAAACGCAGATTTAGTTTGGCAAATGAATTGGTTACCAAGAGAAATTTTCTTAGCATTTTGGATTGCAATTTTTATCTTCTTAGGATTATATCTTTTAGGTAAATTTAGATTAGAATTAGACTCACCTGTGCAAACAATTGGTGTTCCGAGAATGTTATTTGCATTGGTTTCGATATCATTTGCGATTTACATGATTCCAGGTTTATGGGGTGGACCATTAAAACTATTAAGTGGTTTAACACCTCCAATGACCTATTCTGAAGCGCCACGAGGTTTCCACGAAGGTGTAGGAGGTGGACAAGCAACAGCTAAATTTGATGATCCAAATATGGTTGCTGGACCTCATGGAATTCCTGCATTCAAAGATTTTGATCAAGCAGCAGCTTACGCAACGAAAGTTGGAAAACCAATGTTGTTAGATTTCACAGGGCATGCGTGTGCAAATTGCCGTAAAGTTGAAGAACGTGTTTGGAGCGATGAGCGTGTGAAGAAAATTTTGGCTGAAGATGTTGTTTTAGTTTCGTTATATGTTGACGAAGCAAAAGAATTACCAGAAGATCAAAAAGTATTTTCGAAAGCGTTAGATCGTAATTTGAAAACAGTTGGTAACAAATGGACTTCTTTCGAGATTGAACATTTCAATGCAAATGCTCAACCTTATTATATTTTGGTTGATAAAAATTTGAATCGTTTTTCTAAACCTTTAGAAGCTGAACTTGATGTAGAAGTTTACCTAAAATGGTTACAAGATGGAATCGCGAAGTATAAAGCGAAATAATTATCTTTTATATAGTAGTAAAAACTCCCGCATTTGCGGGAGTTTTTTGTTTATGAATTATACGTGTTAAACTATTCTTTAATAATCTTTTTCGTGTAATTTGAAGTTTCATTTTTCAATGTAACAATATAGATACCTTTTGGTAATGATTTGAATTTTGAATTGATAGTTTTATTCAATTCATCTATATTTCCAATCGAATTTGTGATGACTTTTCCATTGATGTCAATTACACTTAAATTGTATTGTCCTTTTGAATTGTTAAGTGTAATCTTAATGTTTGAGTCATTTTTGATTGGATTTGGAACAATATTAAAATCCGTAGATTTGATACTTTCGTTAGTAGATAAATTAGTTGGATAAACTAGTATTTTAGCGCCATCGAAACCAACAGCATATACTTTTTTAGCATTGACTGGGAAATCTACAAATGTATTTTTAAACGTAACATCTCCTGTACCTAAAACAGAAACAGAAATTAATTCGTCTTCTTCATTGTAAGTTTCGTAAGCAACAGCATTTGCCCATTTTGCAGTTTCAACAGTTAAAAACGTTCCGTTCGTATTTGTTACAATACTAGCACCTTCACCTGTTTTCCCAGAAAGTTTTAATTTGTCTTTGTAAATATTTACATTAAATGAGTTTAAGTAATGCATTACTGGAGAAACTGGTTTTGGATAATTTTTGGATTTGATATACGATTTTGCTTCATCAATCATTTCTTGCGTGACAATGATAGTAACTTTTCCGTAGTCATCAATTTCTTTAGTAATAGTGTAATCTTCCCCTTGTTAA
>NZ_DKSQ01000085.1:10299-10695 GCF_002472765.1 Empedobacter sp. UBA7252 | reverse complement strand
AAGAACGCGAAGATTACATCGCGCAAATTTCTAAGATAGAAAGCAAAATTGAATATCTTACTCAAAAAACAAATTTAGAGTTAAGCAAAAACTTTATCACACCTTTTGACAGAGAAGATATTTATCAATTAGTAAAATCTATCGATTATGTTGCAGATAATTTAAATGGAGCAGCGAATCGTATCAATATTTATCAAGTAGATAAAATTACAAAATCTATCCGCAAAATTACAGCTGTTAACTTAGAGGCTTGTCAATTAATCGGAGAGGGAATTGAGCAATTGAAAGATTTGAGAAACGTAAATCGTATTTACGAAATATGTGAACGAATCAATAAATTAGAAAATAAATCGGATCGTATTTTTGATAAAGCAGTTCAGGAAATTTTCGAAAACG
>NZ_DKSQ01000085.1:0-10251 GCF_002472765.1 Empedobacter sp. UBA7252 | reverse complement strand
AATTTTCGAAAACGAAACTGATGTTAAAAATATCATCAAGTATAAGGAGGTTTTATCTTCATTAGAATCTGCAACAGACAAGTGTAAAAGTGTTGCTAACGTATTGGAAGCTGTAGCGGTAAAACATTCATAACCAAAACTTAATCTAAAAGATTATGACAGATTTTTTTTCAGCGTTTTCGAGCATGTTATCGTCTACGCCAGGAATGTTATTGATTACTATTATCGTCTTAGCTTTTGTTTTTGATTATATTAATGGTTTTCACGACGCCGCAAACTCAATTGCTACAATTGTTGCAACTAAGGTTTTAACGCCTTTTCAAGCTGTACTTTGGGCTGCCGCATTCAACTTTGCTGCTTACTTTATTTCAGTTTATTGGATTGGAGAATTTAAGATTGGTAACACTATTGCAAAGTCGATTAACGAGCATTTTATTACACTAGAAGTTATTTTAGCTGGAATTATCGCTGCAATTTCTTGGAACTTATTAACATGGAAGTTTGGTATTCCTTCTTCTTCTTCTCATACATTAATTGGTGGTTTCATTGGAGCTGCATTAGCTCACGCCGGTGGTTTTTCTGCTGGTGGAGAAGATGTAATTGTTTACAAAAAAGTAATTCCAATTATTTGCTTTATCGTATTAGCACCATTAATTGGTATGATTATCGCCTCGATATTAACCATAATCACGCTTCATATTTGCAAAAGAGCCAAACCTGCAAAAGCAGAATGGTGGTTCAAGAAATTACAATTAGTTTCTTCTGCTCTTTTCTCTTTAGGACATGGTATGAATGATGCGCAAAAAGTAATGGGTATTATTGGAGCAGCGGTTATCTTTTATCACATTAATGTCGATTTTGATCCGGCTTATGTACAAGCAGAAGATAAATTCCAGTATTTCGTAGCGCATTGGATGTGGGTTCCTATTACATCGTTTGTTGTTATCGCATTAGGTACAATGGGTGGTGGATGGAAAATCATCAAAACGATGGGTTCTAAAATTACAAAAGTAACGCCATTGGAAGGTGTAGTTGCTGAAACTTCTGGAGCAATGACGCTTTATATTTCTGAGCATTTCGGAATTCCAGTTTCTACAACGCATACAATTACAGGTTCTATTATTGGTGTAGGTTTAACGAAACGTGTATCTGCAGTTCGTTGGGGAGTTACAATCAGTTTACTTTGGGCGTGGGTTCTTACTATCCCAGTCTCTGCATTATTAGCTGCATTAATCTACTACATCGTAACATTATTTATTTAAAAATAACAATCAATATCATTAATATTTAGGAGCTTTTATTAGCTCCTTTTTTATTTTTGAAATAATTTTCGAAATTGATAAATGATAAGTTTAATAAAGTTTTAAATTTGCGCCATGCAATTAACTGTATTATTTATCATTATCGGCTTAGCCATTTTATTTGATTTCTTAAATGGTTTTCACGATGCCGCAAACTCTATTGCAACGGTTGTTACTACAAAGGTTTTAACTCCTATTCAAGCCGTTATATGGGCTGCATTCTTCAATTTTGTTGCTTTCTTCATTGCCAAATTTATCATTGGAGAATTTGGAGTTGCAGACACAATCGCAAAAATTATTAAAGAAGATGTTGTCGTCGCATTTGGATCCAATCCATCTATCGTTGTTATGGCGGCGCTTTCTGCAGCAATCACTTGGAATATTTTAACTTGGAAATTAGGAATCCCTTCCTCTTCATCTCACACCTTGATTGGTGGTTTAGCTGGAGGTGCATTAGCTGCAACAGGTTATGATTTTTCTGCTATTAACAGTACGATTATCTTAACGATTATCGCTTTTATTTTGGTTGCACCAATTATTGGTTTAGTCGCTGGTAATGTTATTTACATCATCACGCTGAATCTTTGTCGAAATGCAAAACCACATAAAGCAGATGCTTGGTTCAAGAAATTGCAATTAGTTTCTTCTGCGATGTTGAGTATTGGTCATGGTTTGAATGATTCTCAAAAAGTAATGGGAGTGATCACGTTTGCTTTACTTGCTAATCAAACTGCAATTGTTAATACGGATATGAATGATTGGATTTTGAATGATGTTTTCAATTGGAAGCATTGGTTCATCACAACAAGTAGTACTGATATTCACGATTGGGTTCCGATTATGTGTTTCTCTGCAATTGCTTTAGGAACTTTAGGTGGCGGAATGAAAATCCTAAAAACGATGGGAAATAAAATTACAAAAATTACTCCTATCGAAGGTTTCACTGCTCAAACAGCTTCAGCTATTACATTATTTTTTACTGAACATATCAAAATGCCAGTTTCTACAACTCACGTGATCACAGGATCTATTATTGGTGTTGGAATGGTAAAAAGAGTTTCTGCCGTTCGTTGGGGAGTTACAATTAGTTTATTATGGGCTTGGATTTTGACAATTCCAGTTTCTGCACTTATTGCAACAGGATTTTATTATCTATTTTCGATGTTTTTCTAACATTAAAAATTTAATCATATAAAAAATGGCTGTCAAAATTGACGGCCATTTTCTATTTATTTTAATATTTATTCTTGAATGATTATTTGCTAAAATCTTCTTTCAATAAATCGATTTTCGCTAACAACGTTTGTTGAACAGCTGGATAATCTTCTTTGTTAGAAAGTGAAGCATTTACAGAGAAATAATATTTAATCTTTGGTTCTGTTCCAGAAGGACGACAAGCTACTTTACTTCCATCCTCTGTATAGAAAATCAATACATTTGACTTTGGTATCTCAATC
The DNA here is from genome assembly GCF_002472765.1 of Empedobacter sp. UBA7252. Lineage (NCBI taxonomy): Bacteria > Pseudomonadati > Bacteroidota > Flavobacteriia > Flavobacteriales > Weeksellaceae > Empedobacter > Empedobacter sp. UBA7252. The sequence goes on along the minus strand of NZ_DKSQ01000085.1, from coordinate 7,493 downwards.
GCTTTTTCTTCACCAGAAATTAAATCTTTGTCGATAGAAGATTGAAAATCTTTTACACGAACAACTTTAGATCCTGCTAATTCTTTTGGAGGATTTGATCTAAATTCAACCATCATTTTAGCAATTAACTCTGCACCTTCTTTTCCAGGTTTTACAATACTAATTAAATCTTCTTGATATGCTTTTCCGATTTCAAGATAGATTTCCATTAATTTATTGTACAGAGAACTTCCTTTTGCTTTTTGTACAGCAGCAATTTCAGAAACCAATAAAGCTGTTGTAACAGAATCTTTATCACGGATAAAGTCTCCAACCATAAATCCGAATGATTCTTCTCCTCCTCCAACAAAACTTTCTTTGCCTTCGAATTTGCGAATCATATCAGCAATCCATTTGAAACCTGTTAATCCTACTTTACAATCAACATTGAATTTCGCAGCAATATCATAGAAAATATCAGACGTTACGATTGTCGATCCGATAAATTCATTTCCAACTAATTTCCCCGATTTTTGCCATTTTTCTAATAAATAATAAGCCAAAACAGTATTCATTTGGTTACCATTTAATAAAACAATTTCACCTTCATTGTTACGCGTTGCAACACCTACACGATCCGCATCAGGATCTGTTCCAATCACAACATCAGCACCAATTTCATTCGCTAAAGTAACTGCCATAGTCAAAGCCTCTGGTTCTTCTGGATTTGGCGATTTTACTGTTGGGAAATCTCCACTTGGAATTGCTTGTTCAGCAACTTGATGAACTTGAGTAAAACCAGCTTTATCAAAAGCTTTTGGCGTAATTGCAACGGCAGTTCCGTGAATAGAAGTAAAAACAATTTTTATATCTTCCTTACCATCTTGTGTAAAACTTCCGTTCGCTACACATGCATCAATAAAAGCTTCATCAATTTCTTTACCTATATACGTTAACAATGCATCGTTACCTTGAAATTTGATTTCTTCTACTTTTACATTATTTACTTCATTAATAATTTCTCCATCTTGTGGCGGAACAATTTGCGCTCCATCATTCCAATAAACTTTGTAACCATTGTAAATCGGAGGATTGTGGGAAGCTGTCAACACAATTCCAGCATCACAACCTAAATGACGAACTGTAAAAGACAATTCTGGCGTTGGGCGAAAAGATTCAAACAAATAAACGTTGATTCCATTCGCAGTCAAAACATCGGTAACCATTTTTGCAAACGTATCCGAATTGTGACGAACATCGTATGCAATCGCAACTTTTTTCTCTTTATTCGGAAATTGTTGATTAATATAATTTGCTAAACCTTGCGTTGCTGCACCAAGTGTATATTTGTTTAAACGATTTGTTCCAACACCCATTATACCACGCATTCCTCCTGTTCCAAACTCAAGGTTTTTATAAAAAGAATCGTCTAATTCGGTTGGATTATTATCAATTAAATCTTGAACAGCTTTTCTTGTTTCCGCATCATAAGCGTCAGAAAGCCATAATTTAGCATTATCTAAACTTGAAGTCATTCTTATCTTTTATTTTTTTAATACTTGGGCGCGGTCGGCAATTTTTGTATCCTTATTAGGATCGCCCATAAAATTTACAATTGAGTTTCCTTTTGCAGAACCATATAAGGTTTGGCGTGCATTGATGTCTAATAAAGCGTTATCATCTGTTGTGAAATTAGCTTCATTGACCTCGTATTTGAATAAATTCAATTGTGCTTCGCCATAAGCTTTCACTTTCATAGTTCCAGCAGTTCCTTCTAACATAATATTAGATTGATCATCTGCTTTCAAATCAAAGTTGTTTGTAATCAAAAAAGTTTGATTAATTCTCGCTTGATCTTTCGCAGAGATAGTCAATTCATCAACATTCAATGTTCCAGAAGTAGTCAAAGAAGTTTGTTTATTTGCATCAATCTTTTCTAAATCTCGTGTCACATAAACGTACAAATCATAGGCACTATAATGGTCTACATTTGATTTTTCTTTGATTGTAACCGCATTATTTTTTGCTTCAACTTCTAAATTATCAATAATATTTTGATGCGATTCTACTTTAACTCCAGATTTATTTCCTGGAACTAAAATAACATTACAATTACACGAAACGCTCAAATCTTTGATATTATCAGCTGTATATTCTTTTTGAGCCGTTGCAGCACCTTCTCCATCAATTGATGATGAACACGAAGTTGCAACTAAACCTAAAAATCCTAATAAAAATATTTTCTTCATAGTAGTTGGTTATTTAATTAGTTTAAATTCAATTCTTTTTGAACTAAATACAATTGTTTTTCGCGATTATTGCGAACAATTAACTCGCCCAAAAATCCCGCCAAAAATAATTGCGTTCCTAAAATCATAAAAACTAACGAAATATAAAAATAAGGACTATCTGTGATTAATCTGGCTGGTGTATGGGAAATATAAACTTTATATAATTTCTCGATTCCTAAATAAAATGAAGCGAAAAACCCTAAAATAAACATCAATGTACCCAATAAACCGAAAATATGCATTGGTTTATTCCCAAACCTTGACGCAAAGAAAAGTGTAATCAAATCCAAGAAACCATTTACAAAACGATTTGCTCCAAATTTTGAAACACCATATTTACGCGCTTGATGTTTTACTTTTTTCTCAATAATTTTCGAATATCCCGCATTTTTCGCTAAAACAGGAATATAACGGTGCATATCACCATACAATTCGATATTTTGCGTTACTTCCCAACGATAAGCTTTCAAACCACAGTTAAAATCGTGCAATTTTACACCAGAGGTTTTACGTGCTACACCATTGAATAATTTCGAAGGAAGATTTTTTGTCAATTTATTATCTTGACGATTTTCTTTCCAACCCGAAACAATATCTGCTTTTTGGTTTTTCAGCATTTTGTATAACGACGGTATTTCCTCAGGAAAATCTTGTAAATCTGCATCCATAGTAATCACAACATCACCTTTCACTTCTTTAAAAGCCGCGCTAAGTGCTGGAGACTTACCATAATTTTTACGGAATTTAATTCCTTTCACTTCTGTATTGAAGTTGGCAATATACTCTATAATTTGCCACGAATCATCTGTACTCCCGTCATCAACGAAAATAACTTCGAATGTAAAATCATTCTGTTCACAGACTTTTTTGATTCTGTAGAATAATTCCTCTAAGGAATCTTGTTCGTTCAGTAAAGGAACAACAACTGAAATATCCATATGTTAAAAAACACGTTTTTTTAAGAATTGTGAAAACATCGCTGCAATTGCGATGTAGAAAGATAAGAAAATTGAGGATAATCCGAAGAAGTTTTTCACAGTAAATAAATTAAGTGTTTTATAATCATCCGAATTTCTAAATGTTTCGATATCTTTTGCGACTTTTGGATCAGACATATTAGACGTAAAAGTATCTAATAACCCTTGTTTCAAACTATCTTGTGCCCATTCTCCATAAGTATTGAAGAATACAAAAATAACAATCAAACTCATGATTCCTGCAAAGAAAATCGTGTAGAAACCAACTTTAAAACCTTCTTTGAAAGTCATTAATTCTTCTGAAGTTTGATGATTTTTTGCTTTATTTTTCGATAAATTGAAAATTATTAAAAAACAATATAATGCATACAAAGGTAATACAATAAAACAGCAAATCATGAAGCTGTAAGTGTAATAATCTTTTACAGAAACTGTTCCGTTTAAAGAAAAATAAAAGTAAAGCGCGAAAAACAATGCTAATGTAATTGCTGTAAGCACCAAAGAGTTTTTGAAAATTTTATTAAAACTAATCATTCTGCAAAGATAATTATATCTCGTAATTCTTTCTCTATTAAATTGTATGATTTAAAAAGGAATTTATCTTCATAAATTCTTTTCTTCAATTATTTTTTACAATATCAATTACTTTTTTAGTTCTAATTTTTATTTGTAAATCAATCTATTAATTCAATCAGACCTAAGCAACAAGAAAGTTTTTTCAATAAACACTTTTATTTTTACAAAACTTTCTTACCTTTGCATCAGGCAAGTCCTACACAACCAGCTCCTGTTGAATCCTCCAGGACGGGAACGTAGCAAAGGTATACGGTCGTAGCGGTGTGATGTAGATCGCTTGCCTATTTTTATTTTTCTAAATTTCACTCCCACTTTTTTTTACCCCATTATTTATTCGTAAATTTGCAACCATTGATTTAAAGATTCAATGGAAACAAACAAAGCACCAAAGTACATTTTCGTTACCGGAGGAGTAACATCGTCGTTAGGAAAAGGAATCGTAGCATCATCATTAGGAATGCTACTAGAAGCAAGAGGATATAGAGTAACAATTCAGAAATTGGATCCCTATATAAATGTAGACCCAGGAACACTTAATCCTTACGAGCATGGAGAATGTTACGTTACGGAAGACGGTGCAGAGACCGATTTAGATTTAGGACATTATGAGCGTTTCTTGAACCGTGCAACGTCTCGTGCTAACTCAGTTACTACAGGTCGTATTTATCAAACAGTTATAGAAAAAGAACGTCGTGGAGATTATTTAGGAAAAACAGTTCAAGTTGTTCCTCATATCACAAACGAAATAAAACGTCGTATCAAATTATTAGGTAATACAGGTGATTATGATATCATCATTACTGAAATTGGAGGTACGGTTGGAGATATTGAGTCTTTACCTTATATCGAATCTATCCGTCAGTTAACTTGGGAATTAGGAGAACATAATTCTTCTGTTATTCACTTAACATTAGTCCCTTATTTAGCTGCTGCGGGTGAATTAAAAACAAAACCTACTCAACATTCTGTTCGTACATTAATGGAAAATGGTATTCATGCCAATGTTTTAGTTACACGTACGGAGCGTCATTTACCAAAAGATGTAAAAGCTAAATTGGCTTTATTCTGTAATGTTCGCAAAGAAAATGTAATCGAAAGTATGGATGCAGACACAATTTATGAGGTTCCATTCTTATTACATAAACAAAATTTTGACGAAGTTGTTTTAAAAGGCTTAGATTTGCCAACTGATCAAGAACCAGATTTTACAGTTTGGAACAAATTCTTATCAAATCATAAAAATCCTAAAAACGAAATAGAAATTGCTTTAGTTGGTAAATACGTTTCGTTACACGATTCTTATAAATCAATTACAGAAGCATTTACACATGCTGCTGCAACTTGCGAAACGAATGTAAAAGTTCGTTGGGTATATTCTGGTGATATTACAGAAGACAATGTTGGAGAGCAGTTGAAAGGCGTTTCGGGAATTTTGATTGCACCAGGTTTTGGAGATCGTGGTATTTTAGGTAAAATAATTGCTGCAAATTATGCACGAAGAAATAATATTCCAACATTAGGAATTTGTTTGGGAATGCAAATTATGGCAATTGAATTTGCGCGTAACGTTTTAGGTTACGAAAAAGCAGATTCAGCAGAAATGGATTTAACAACGCCTTATCCAGTTATCAGTTTGATGGAAGATCAAAAAGATGTATCGGACAAAGGAGGAACAATGCGTTTAGGAAATTGGAAATGTGAATTAACTCCAAATTCAAAAATTGAGAAAATTTACAACACAACCGAAATCTTAGAACGTCATCGTCATAGATATGAATTCAACAATGATTTTTACGATGAATTTGTTGAAAACAATTTTATTCCAGTTGGTAAAAACCCTGAAACAGAATTAGTAGAAATTTTAGAACATAATCAACACCCATATTATATAGGTGTACAATTCCATCCGGAATATAAAAGTACAGTTGCTTCGCCACATCCTTTATTTATAAGTTTTATCGAAGCTTCTTTATTGAATAAACAAAATGATTTATTAAATGCAACAAGAGAAAAAATTTGATTTTAACCAAACGATTGGTTTTATTTTAATTGCAATTCTTTTTGGCGTATTCTATTTTCTAAACAAACCTTCGGAAGCGGAGGTCGAAGCTCAGAAAAAAGAATTAGTTCAAAAGCAAGAGCAAGCGAAAAAACAGGAACAATTAAATAAAACAGCTACAACACAAGCTTTTCAAACTGTAGATCCTACATTAGCAAAAGATGTTGAAGTTAGTAATGATAAACTAAAAGTTACTTTTTCGCCAAAAGGAGCTCAAATTTCTGACGTACAAATCGTTGGATATACAGCTTACAATGACAAAAAAGATGGACACAAAGATCCTTTACATTTGATAAAAGATGGATCAAGTAAGTTCAATTTATCATTCAAAACAAAACAAGGAGCTGTTCTTAATGTTTCGGATTTAGTATTTGTACCTCAAGTACAGAAAAATGCGAACAATACAATTGTAACGTTTACAGCAAATGCTCAAAATAGTCAAATTCAATACATCTATACATTAGGCGATTCTTATGGTATCGATTTCGAAGTTAAAACGCAAGGTTTATCTAATATCACTTCTGAGAAAAATGTAGATTTAGCATGGAAAATGGACGGTTTCAGTACTGAAAAAGGGAAAGATCAAGAAAAATATTGGTCGCATACTTATTTTCAGTTCAAAGGAAACAAAGACATCGAATACGAATTATTTGGTTCTGACGAATGGGAAGAAGAGGAAGCTATTTCTTGGGTAGCCAACAAACAACAATTCTTCGCAACAGTTTTATCAAATGATGAAGGGTTTAAAACAACAAAAGGTGGTTCTAAAAACTCTGATAAAGAGGATTTAACTTATAGTAAACACTATCACTTAAACTCAAAGTTAGAGTTGAAAAATAGTGAAATCAATTCAAAATTCACATGGGATTTTATTCCATTGGATTATAAAATGTTGAAAGATTACAACGACAAAGGATTCCAAAACTTAATTGACTTTGGTTGGGGATTATTTGGTTGGTTGAATAAATATTTCTTCTTGAATGTATTTAAATGGTTGGCAGCAATGAGTATTCCTTTAGGATGGGTAATCTTCTTGATGACAATCGTTGTAAAATTGATTTTATCTCCAATTATGTACAAACAATACCGTCAATCTGCATTGATGAAAGTTGTTCGTCCAGAGTTGAATGAAATCAACGAAAAATACAAGGATCCAAAAGATGCGATGAAGAAGCAACAAGAAACAATGGCAATTTATCGTAATGCAGGAATCAATCCATTAGCAGGATGTTTACCAGCATTATTACAAATTCCTATTTTCTATGCGTTATTCCGTTTCTTCCCGAACTTAATCGACTTGAGAGGTGTTCCTTTCTGGTTCGTAGATGATTTAACAGCATTCGATGATTTAATCAAATTACCAGAATGGGTTCCATTCCTTAATGGTCACTTAAGTGTATTCGCTTTATTATACATTGTTGCAATGATGATTTATTTTAAAGTTTCTGGATCTATGGATAACTTCCAAATGCCACAACAAGAAGGAATGCCAAACATGCAATTCATGAAATACATGATGTATGTAATGCCAGTTTTCTTCTTTGTATTCCTTAACAATTACGCTTCAGGTTTATCTTGGTATTATTTAGTATCCAATGCGATTAATATTTT
>NZ_DKSQ01000089.1:0-28475 GCF_002472765.1 Empedobacter sp. UBA7252 | reverse complement strand
GAGATTTTTACGCTTCAAAACTGGAGATTGTCCGTTTATTGCAGGAGCTGAAAAAAGAATACCGATAACATTTGAAGATCCTAAAGTTTCAGACCATACAGCAGAGCAATCAAAAGTGTATGCAGAAAGAAGTTTGCAGATAGCAACAGAAATGTTTTACGTTTTTTCTCGAGTTATATCACCCGATAATCGCTTTTTACCTGCTTCTAAAAATTCTTTATTCCACTTATAAAATTGAGATTGACTTATACTATATTTTCTACAAAGTTGGGCTATGGAGTTTCTGCTCGTTAAGCTTCCATTACAATTAAAATTTGTTCTTTGACTTCTTTTGCAAACTCAACACCATTACCATCAGGTAATTTTACATCACATAAAATAACTTCAGGAGTAAGTGTTTTAATTTTTTTTATCCCTGATTTTAAATTTTCTGCTTGATGTATTTCAAAACCTTCTAATTCGAGCTAGGAGTGTTCTGATTTTTGTTTTATCGTCTATGATTAAAATTGAATGCATTCTTATTACTTGTGAACAATGAAGGTATTATTTTATGCATATAGCTTTTATAAACTCATTATTTTTTTCTTCTTCAAACTTTTTCAAGAATTCCAAAAATATATCGAATGTGGGATTGAGTAACTTTTGAATCCATTGAAAGGAATTTGATTATTTACTATGTTTTTTATAAATCAATCGTCCGTTCTATTTTTATTTGTTCCAAAAATGCTTCGTCGTGTGATACAACGATTAGCGTTCCTTGATATTCGTTTATAGCTTTTGTCAAAATTTCAATGTTCTGAATATCCAAATTATTGGTAGGTTCGTCCAAAATAATAATGTCAGGAGCTTTACTGTTTATTGTTAAACAACAAAGTAATAAACGCATTCTTTCACCACCACTCAACATTAAGCAAGGTTTCTCTCAGTCGTCTTTTGAAAATAAAAATCGGTTTAAACGAATCTTGATTTCATGTTCTTGTAATGCTGAGGTATTGAATTGTTGTGCTTGCTCATAAACTTTTAGTTTATTATTAAGTAACGAATAATCTTGGTCAATGTAAATGGATTTATTTTCTGCTCGATAAATTGTTCCTTTTTGCGGTTTTATCTTACCTAAAATAAGCTTTATCAACGTGGTTTTCCCTGAACCGTTTTTTCCTTTTAATGCAATGCGTTCGCGACTTGTAATCTCAAAATTTAAGTTGTTTTTCCAAATCAGTTTATCGTTATAACTAAAGTTAACGTTAGTTGCGGTAAATAAAACTTTTCCTTTATGTAAGTCTGAATGATCAAAACCAAATTTCATTTTATCTAAAGGAGATAAAGAGGAGCGAAGCGTTTGTAAATCTTGAGAAATTCCATTAATTTTTTCTGCATGAACACCTTTTAATTTTGATGTACTATTTTCGGCATTATTTCGCAAAGTGTTCATCATTATTCGAGCAACACCTGATTTTTCTTGTTTACTTTTTCCACGATTATCCAATTTTTGTTGTCGTTCTAAAGTATCTCGTTCTTTCTCTTTGGCTTTCCGCAATGCTTTTTCTTTGCTTTGAATATCTTGATTCAAGGCATTGTTTTCAATCTGTTTTTGAGCTTTATAAAAGTCGTAATTTCCACCATAAACTTTAATCCCGTTTTTACTTAACTCATAAACACTATTTAGAAGGTTTAGAAGTTTTCTGTCGTGGCTTACGATGATTAACGTGCTTTTTGTATCGAGAACTAGATCATATAAAAGTTGACGACTTACATTATCGAGATGATTGCTAGGTTCATCCAATAAAATTAATTCGGGCTGATGAATGGAAATTCCAGCTAAAAAAACTTTTGTTTTTTGTCCACCACTTAGAGTTTCCATTTTTTGATTCAAGTCCAAATCGTTGAGTTGCCAATAACTTAATGCTTCATTGCAACGGTCTTCGATTGTCCAATCATCATCGAGTGAATTGAAATTATCTTCACTTGTGTTTCCGTTTAAGATTTCGTTCAAAGCACTTAATTTATCTTCGATTTTCAGTACTTGAGCGATCGTCAACTGATTGAATTGTCCGAAAATTTGTGGAACATAATAAGGTTCAGTTTCAATGTTTATTAGACCATTTGATGGTTGATATTTTTTAGCGATAATTTTCAATAAAGTAGATTTTCCTACTCCGTTGTTACCAATTAAAGCAATTTTTTCTTGATTTTGTACTGTTAAATTAATGTCGCTAAACAGTATATTCTTGTTTGGATGTAGATATGAAATATTTTGTAAAGTAAGCATAATTCCTTTCTTTAGAAGTGAAACAATACAGCAACCGTTTTGAGGTTGTTGTTCTGATTTGTCTGAAAGAAATTATTTTTTACATTGTGTCTTACTTAAATTTTGATTTTGCGAATATACGAACTTTATTTAATGAATAAGAAATCAGAGGGAAGTTAAAGATTAGCTACATAGAAACATAAAATGCTAAAATATTTATTTTACTACTTTATACTCAACGCACCTGAAGGACATTGATGAACTTGTTTGATAAGTTCGTCACTACTTGCATTTTTTGGCTTTAGCCAAGGTTTTTCTTTCGGATTATATACATTTGGAAGTAGTTTTACGCAAATACCTACATGTTGACATAATTCAGGCTTCCAGATTATAGTGATTTCTCCGTTTGTATATTCGTGTTGACTCATTTTGATATTTTAGATGAATTGAAGTTACTTAAAAATTTTAAATATTCAACGTTAAAATAATCTTAGTTCCAATATTTTGGGTACTCTCAATTCGCATTTTAATGTCAGCTATTTTAGCTAACTGTGTCGCGATATTTAGTCCTAATCCAGAACCAGAAATATGGAATGTTGAATCATTTTTAATACGGAAAAATCGTTCTTGAACAAATTTTAAATCTTCTTGATTCATTCCAATTCCATTGTCTTCAAAAATCAATTCATAAGAATTGTTCTCGATGTTAGAAAGAATTGTTATTTGACCTTTTAAGTTAGAATATTTTATAGCATTTGATAAAACATTATCTATAATAATCTCAAAAAATTCTTGGTAATTATCAATTTCACAAGTTTGAAGTTGTTCTGTATCGACAGAAATTTGTTTTTCTTGTAATAAAACATCAAAACGTTCAATTGATTTTAAAACTTCGGTTTTTAGCTCAAATAAAGAAGTTTTCAACTCTAAACTATTATTTTCTACACGAGAAATCAACAAAAATTGCTCTACCAAACGATCCAAACGATTCACTTGTTTCAATGTGTAATCTATTTTTTCATTGTATTGCTCAGGCGTGCGTTCGTGTCGAATCAAAATTTCCAAGGTTCCTTTTATAATCGCCAAAGGTGTTCGAAGTTCATGTGAAGCATCAGCCGAGAACTGTTTAGCTTTTAAAATTTGAAACTCTAATCGATCTAAAAGTGAATTTATTGTCGCTGAAAGTTGAAATAATTCATCTTTATTTTTAGGTAATTGAATGCGTTCTGAAAGATTATTTTCGGTGATCGATTGCGCTGTATGAATAACATTGAAAACAGGTTTAATCGATTTAGCCGCAATAAAACGAGCTAAAAGAAACGTCAATAAAACCGAAATAGGAAAGATAATAAGTAAGGCGGTTTTTAAATAATCTAATGCTAATTGATTGTGTTTTGTAGAAACGCCTATTACTAAATAACCAACAACTTCGCCATGATGAATCAATTTTGCTTGAGAAATTAATAACTGAATTGAATTATATTCAGCATAAAATGGCTTGTTTTCTGGTTCTTCATTGTTCCAATCCAATTGATTTTGAACCATGTTTGGAGAACTTTCAACTAAGTTGAAATTTTTATCATAAATTGAGATAAAAACAGGATTCAGCGCAATGTCTGTATGTTCTACTTCTTCCCATTCGCGCGGTTGAACGAAGTTTTCTAATGTAGGTTCGTGTAAAACATAATCGACGTGACTGTTAATTTCTTCCTCCAACGTTTCGTACATTGTTTTGTTAATTCCCCTATTTACAACAAAGAAAATTAACCCAAAAATAATGAGTAAAACAGCAGAAAATAAAATGCTGTAAAAGGTTGCAATTCTATTTTTTACAGATAATTTTTTAAACATCGTTTGTTATATAACCCACGCCACGAATAGTATGTAAGCGCGGATCGTCTTTTTTTAGATTTAATTTTTTACGAATCGCGTTAATAAAAACATCAATTACACTTGTATCGTATTCAAAGTGAATGTCCCAAACGTTTTCAATGATTTCTTTGCGTGTACAAATTCGGTTTTTATTTTTGAAAAGGTAAGCTAAAAGTTGAAATTCTTTTAATGTTAATTCAACTAAATTATTGTCTAAAAAAGTCTGATGTGTTTCTGGATTGATTGAAATATTTCCGAAATTAAAAAGATTATTCGATTCATTTTGACGAAGATAAACGTTTATTCGTGCTACCAATTCATTAAAATCAAATGGTTTTTTGATGTAGTCATTTGCACCAGCATTCAAACCTTCAATCGTATCTTGAACTGTATCTTTCGCTGTAATGAAAATAATGGGTGTTTTTTGGTTCATATTTTCAGAATTTCGGATTGCTTTACAAACGTCTAATCCAGAAATATTTAACATCATCCAATCCAATAAAATAACATCAAATTTCTCGTTATTTATTTTCACTAAAGCATCTTCGCCTCTTAAACAGTGCGTTGGCGATAAATTTTCTTCTTCTAAACCTTGAAGCATAAAATTAGCAATTCCCAATTCATCTTCAACAATTAAAACTTTTGGTTTGTTCATTTTCTAATTCGGAATAATAACATTCAAAGCATTCGGAACAATCGAAACTTCAATAGAATTTTGGTTAAAAATAACAGCTTCACCATCAACTTGAGCAATTGTTTTTGGTTGTTTGGAATTGAATTTTACTGAATTGACTTGCAATACTTTTGCTTGCTTCATTTTTTCAATTCGTTTTCCTAAAACATTAGCCGAAAACTGAATTTGTTGTATAAAATTAAGCTTTTTTACTGCAAGAAAGTCTAATTTTCCATCATTTAATTTTGCATTGGGTGAAAATGTGATGCCGTAACCCGCTTCGTTAGAGTTAGAGCAGAACACAAAATAAAAATCATCATCTAATGTATGTTGATCATCTAATTCGATGCTAAATTTTTTCGGTTGAAAGTTAAAAATCGCTTTTGTACTGGCAGTTACATATCCCAAAAAGTTTCTGGTTTTGGTTTGAGCATAATTGTTAATCACATCTGCATCAATTCCCAATCCCATATTGCTAAAAAAGTAATTTTCGTTGATTTTTCCTGCATCAATTTTATTGATTTTTGCATTCAAAATCGTTTCAAAAGCTTTTTCGGTGGTTTTAGGGATATGCAAATTAGCCGCTAATCCATTTCCTGAACCAATCGGAATAATTCCCAAAGCAACATTGCTACCAACCAAGGCTTGTGCGACTTCGTTTATCGTTCCGTCGCCACCACAAGCTACTATTATATCAGGATTTTTTGTCAGAACTTGATTTGTAATTTCAGTTGCGTGACCAATATTTTCAGTTAAAAATGTTTCGAATTCAACATTTTTTTGACTAAAATAGTGTTGAATTTCAGTTTCAATCATTCGTCCTTTTCCCTTTCCAGCAATAGGATTGATGATAAAAATGATTTTATTTTTCATTTAATAAATGATTGCTAAATAAATAATCGGCTGTTTGATAATTAGATATGATAGAACGCTCGAAAATAGGATCAACCTTTGTATCAATTAAATTTTTGTCAATCCATTTGTATTGATTGATTTTCTTTTGATCAGATAAAATCGAAACATCTTCGCCTTTTTTCATTCCCAATTTAATATACGTACCAACAAAAGAACGCGATTTGTATTGCGGATCAAAAATATCTTTTCCATAAAATTGAGATGTATATTTCCAATTGAACAACGAAAATAACGTTGGGAAAATATCAATTTGAGAAACTTCTTTTGTGACATTTTCGTTTGCGTGCGATTTTAAATTATAGATAAATGCCGGAATGTGATGGTTTTTTACATCAATTGCATCTTTGCCCGCGCTACTTGCACAGTGATCGGCAATAAACACAAAAACGGTATTGCTGAACCAAGGTTTTGTTTTCGCTTTTGCAATTAAATCTCCAATTGCATAATCGGCATATTTTACAGCTCCAGGACGACCAGTTCCAGACGGAATATCAATTTTTCCATCTTCGTACGTATAAGGTTTGTGGTTAGAAGTTGACATGACAAAAGCAAAAAATGGTTGTTTTGTTTTGTATTTTTCATCGGCAACTTTGATCACTTTTCTGTAAATATCATCATCGGCAATTCCCCAAGCATTCTCAAAAGTAACTTCATCATCATTAATATTGTATCGATTGGTATTGATTTTATCACTCAAAACGCTACCACGACCGCGATCGTAAATGTCAAAACCATTTCCACCATAAAACGCATTCATATTATCAAAATATCCATCGCCACCATAAAAAAACATATTGTGGTATCCTTTTGCTTTGAAAACATTCGAAATAGTATATAAATTTTGATTATCAACACGCTTCACAATACTATTTCCAGGTGTAGGAGGAATTGATAATGTAACAGCTTCCATTCCACGAACAGTACGCGTTCCGTTGGCAAACATATTCGAAAAATAGATGCTGTTATTCGCTATATCGTTGAGGTTTGGAGTGATTGATTTTCCGTTGAATTGCTCTTGCAAAAATGAAGCGCTCATACTTTCCATTAACACAAAAATCACATTTGGTTTTTGTTCTGCTTGTGACGGATTACTCGCTAAAATTGTTCTTCGTATTGGATTTTTGAATTGTTGATCGAAAACAGTTTTCGAATCTTGCAATTCAGATTTCATCACTGCAAAAGCATCTTCAATCGGAATAGATTTATAATGTTCGTCGTATTTTAAATGATTATTTCGGAAAGCAGAAAAGAAAGAAAAAATTCCGGCTTTAGAAACTTCGTTGTTGTATCGATTTTCTGAAGTTGAACTACTATCATTATTTAAAAGAAACAATGAGCTAACCGCAAGTAGTAAATTGAACACAAAAACGCCAATTTTTTGACTTGTTTTTGGTTTGTTATGGAATGTGTTGTAAAAGAAATAACCTTTTTTTGTTGCGAAAATTGTCAAGCCTGTAATCAACACAATTCCGCCAATTAAAACTGGTAAAGGATATGATTCTTGAATATTTTTGACAACTTCGTAGGTATAAATTAAATAATCGACCGCAATAAAATTGAATCGGCTTTTGAATTCGTCCCAAAATGTAACTTCGGCAAAAAATGTAAAATAAATGATTACCAAATACAATGTATAAACGAAATACACGAAAGTTCGATCAAATAATGAATTGACGAATTTGTTTGGTAAAATCATAAAATAAAATGATAAGAATAACGTGAAACAGCTTACAACGCTAATGTCGTACACCAATCCATAAAAAATAGTGTGCAATAACGAGCCAATATTCCAATCGAAATCACTTTTTACCCAAATTGCAAAAATTAGGCGTAGAATAAATGAAATTAGAATAAATAACGAACTGAAAAATAGTAAAATACTGTAACGTCCTTTTAAATTATTTGTAAACATTTTGTTTTTGAATTATTGTTCAAATATCTTGATATTTAATAGATTATTAACATGGAAAAGTGAATCTTAAGCGAATCTTAAGTTTGCGATTCTTGAATGAAAGATAGAAACTGAAAACGTTAATAATTCGTGAAAAAATGGTTTTGATTAGAAATAGTTGTAAATTTGTAATTGGTTTATAAAGTAGGTAGAATGGAAGAGATATTAATCAATGAAAAAGAAGAAAAGTTTTTAACATATTGGGAGAAAAGATTCTCTACAATTTTTAAAGACAATACAAGTTGGACAACTTTGTTTATGACAGTTAACAAAGCTACTTTTCCAGATTCATTAAATATAGAAACGTTTTGCAAAAAGTTTATGCAAGATTTCAATATGAAATTATCATATAAATATGATGAATCAGACAACGAATACGATTTGACAATTACAAGATAATTACGGAAAACGAAAAATCCTTATCAATTTTGATAAGGATTTTTTTGTTGTAAAAAGGGACATTTGATTGATAATCATGCTTAAATTTTAAGAAAAATATTTAACCAAAAAATTAAATAAAATATTGTTGATTTAGATTTGATTTTACTAATTAAAATGTTTAATTTTGCAGTTCACTTTTAAAGGTGATTTAGTTTTTAAAGTTTACAACATTTGTATAGCTCATAATAAGGTTGAGCGTCTCTACGGCAGACCATAAAAAATTGCCACTACAAATGAATTTTTTTTCTACAAAATGAGTCTTGAACCACTCTCGTTAGAAAATAGTTTGTTTGTTGATGTAGATGATACAAATGGTTTAAACACATTAAACCAAATAGTACAGCAAACAATACAATGAACCACAGACTTTTCATTCAGAAGAAATCAAATTTTGACGTTATCAGTCAGAAGACTACAATAGAACTCAAAAACCTTGTACCTACAATTGTGTGCAAGGTTTTTGTTATTTATGATCTATTTAATATAGAAGAAAGCCAATTACAAGAGGTTCAAAATAAGGTGTTTGTCGATCCTGTGACAGACGTTGTTTTCAAATACGTAGAAGATGCAGTTAACGAAAGCATTCCTTATTCTAAAAATTATTTTGCAACCGAATTTTTACCAGGTCAATATAATCAACGCGATGATTCTTCGGAACAATGTTTAGTGTTGATGAATGTTGAAAATGTAACCGTAAAATCTGGTTTACTATATGTTTTCAATGATGATTTGTCTGTGGAAGATTTAAAGAAAGTAAAAGATTACTTAATCAATCCAATTGAGTCGCGCGAGAAAGATCTTTCAAAAATGGAAATTCCAGCTAATCCAGAAGCTACAGAAGTTCCAATTATTGAAGGTTTTATTTCTGCTGACGAAAATAAACTACAAGACATTTACAACCAATTTGGATTATCGTTAGAGATGGATGATTTAGTTTTTATTCAAGACTATTTCAAATCAATCAATCGTAATCCAACCGAAACTGAGTTAAAAGTTTTAGATACTTATTGGTCTGATCACTGTCGTCATACAACTTTTGAGACGGAGATTACAGATGTTCAATTTAATTCTAAATTTAACGAAACACTTCAAAAAACATTCGATTATTACCAACAAGTTCGTCAAGAATTAGGAATAACTAAACCAATTCGTTTGATGGATTTAGCAACTGTGATGGGAAAATATCTTTCTCGTACAGGAGTTGTGAAAAATATTGATGTTTCTGAAGAAATTAACGCATGTTCTATTGTCGTTCCAATCGATGTAGATGGTGTTGAAGAAGAATGGTTATTACAATTCAAAAACGAAACACATAATCACCCAACAGAAGTGGAACCATTTGGTGGAGCTTCGACATGTGTTGGTGGAGCAATACGCGACCCTTTGAGTGGACGTTCTTACGTTTTCCAAGCGATGCGTATTACAGGAGCTGCAAATCCTTTAGAAAAAATTGAAGATACGTTACCAGGTAAATTACCACAACGTAAAATCTCTAAAGAAGCAGCAAACGGATACAGTTCTTATGGAAATCAAATTGGTTTAGCGACAACTTTTGTGAAAGAAATTTATGACGAAGGGTACAAAGCAAAACGCATGGAAGTTGGTTTTGTGGCTGGAGCTGTAAAAAAAGAATATGTTCGTCGTGAAGAACCAGTTGCAGGTGACCGAATTATTTTATTAGGAGGAGCAACAGGTCGTGATGGAGTAGGAGGAGCTTCTGGTTCATCTAAAACACACGATGGTCTTAAATTAGACGATTTATCAGCAGAAGTTCAAAAAGGAAATGCAATTGTTGAACGTAAAATTCAACGTTTATTCCGTAATCCAGATGTTTTAGCATTAATCAAAAAATGTAATGACTTTGGAGCAGGAGGTGTTTCTGTTGCAATTGGTGAAATTGCACGCGGAATTAATGTTAATTTAGATTTAGTTCCATTGAAATATGCTGGATTAAACGGAACAGAATTAGCGATTTCTGAATCTCAGGAACGTATGGCTGTTGCGGTTGAGGCTAAAGATGTGGAAACATTTATCTCATTAGCAAAAGAAGAAAATCTTGATGCGACTTGTGTTGCTGAGGTAACGGGAGATGATACAATGACTTTGGTTTGGAAAGGAACAAAAATTGTTGAATTAGACCGTAAATTTTTAGATACAAATGGCGTTCGTAAACAAGCTAAAATCGAAGTTACGGACGAAGAATATACAAATCCTTTTGAGAATAAAGCCTTCAATAAAGAAGCGTTTATTGCAATGATGCAAGAGTTAAATCATGCGTCGCAAAAAGGTATGGTAGAAATGTTTGACAATAACGTTGGACGTTCTACTATTTTGAATGCTTTTGGTGGACAAACAATGGATACACCAGAAGATGTTTCGGTACAAAAATTCCCAACAGACGGATTTACAAATGCAGTTTCTATTGCTTCATTTGGTTACAATCCTACAATTTCTCGTTGGTCAAATTATCACGGAGCTTATTTTGCGGTAATTGATTCGATGACAAAAATTGTTGCTGCTGGTGGAAATTACGCTGATATTCGTTTAACTTTTCAAGAATATTTTGAAAAATTACGTGATGAAGCTACGCGTTGGGGAAAACCATTTGCGGCTTTATTAGGAACGATTGAAGCACAAAAACAGTTCGGAATTCCTGCAATTGGAGGTAAAGATTCGATGTCTGGTTCTTACCAAGATATTGATGTTCCGCCAACGTTGATTTCTTTTGCAGTTGCGCCTTCTTTGGCTGAAAAAATTGTACAAGGAACTTTAGTTGAAAAGAATTCTAAACTTTCAGTTTTTATTCCAACATTAACAGAAGATTATTTAATCGACGAAGCAAATACAAAAGCTATTTTTGATTTTATCGGAACAATTAATGCTGATGTAAAATCAATGATGACGGTTAAATTTGGTGGAATTGCAGAAACTGTAGCGAATATGGCTTTTGGTAATGAAATCGGATTTGAAATCAAAACTGATTTAGATGTAGCAAAATATTATCCAGCTTCGATTGTAATTGAACATTCAGATGATTTAAATATTCCTGCTGAAATCGCTCAAAATTATCATGTTTTAGGTCAGACAAATGATTCAACTTCGTTCAACTTTAATGGAGAAGAAATTAATTTGATTGAATTAAAACAACAATGGAAAGAAACATTCAATTCATTGTTTCCATATAAATCAACTACTGAAACTGTTGTTGAGGAAAAAGATTTAAAAGCAGAACAAATTTGTTTTGCCTTCGCCGATCATAAAGTAGAAAACCCAAAAGTTTTCATTCCAATTTTCCCAGGAACAAATTCAGAATATGATTCAGCAAAAGCGTTCCGTAGAGAAGGAGCAATCGTTTCGACTTTGCCTTTCCGTAATTTAACACAACAAGATGTTGAAGAATCAGTTGATGCTTTTGTAAATGAAATCAATCAAGCCAATATTTTCTTTGTACCAGGAGGTTTTTCAGCTGCTGATGAGCCAGATGGATCAGGTAAATTTATTGCAACGGTTTTACGCAATGAGAAAATCAAAAATGCAATTCACAATTTATTAGAGCGCGATGGTTTGGTTTTAGGAATCTGTAATGGTTTTCAAGCATTGATTAAATCAGGATTATTGCCTTATGGACGTATTCAAGATTTAGAAGAAGATACACCAACATTAACGTTCAATGAAATTGGTCGTCACATTACACAATTAGCGAAAGTGAGAGTGAATAAATCGCACTCACCTTGGTTAAAAGGAATGGAAGGTCAAGAATTCTGGATTCCATTTTCGCATGGAGAAGGTCGTTTCGTAGCAAATGAGGTTGAATTAGAAAAGTTAATTGATAAAGGACAAATCGCAACTCAGTTTGTAGATTTGGATGGAAAATTAGCTGGAAAAATGCCTTATAATCCAAATGGATCTACGTTTGCGGTAGAAGGAATTGTATCGCCTTGTGGAAAAGTTTACGGACGAATGGGACATCCAGAGCGTTACGAAGAAGGATTATTCAAGAACATTCCAGGAAATGGATATATGAATATCTTCAAAAATGCGGTGGAGTATTTTAGAGGGTAGATTATAGATATGAGATATTAGAAGTTAGATATGAGAAAATTTAACTTCTAAAAATTAAATAAAAAATGTCATTTAGAGTTTGTTGAGGAATCTAAAAAGATTTTTCATTACGCCAAGGCTTCATTCAGAATGACAATTGAAGAATAAAGTTTGAGTCATCCTGAACTTGTTTCAGGAACTCATCTTAAAAAAGTGAGAAGCTGAACTGAATTCAGCTTGACATTGAAAATAAAATAAGGAATTTTGAAGTTAGAAATAAGGTAGAAGAAAAAAAATCTAAATATTAAATATCTAACATCTAAATACTAAAAAAAGAAACAAACAACAAACTAATACCAATTTCGATCCTGAACCAATCGAAATTAATCTCGAAAGTTAACCTTGAACAAGTTAATTTTCAAAACAAACAACAAACACGAAGTGGACTTTTTCATTTCAAACAAAACAAAAAAACGATGTAATGAAGTTAGAAATAAGAAACTAGAAGTTAGATGAATTTTAACTTTGAATTTCGAAAATCGAGCTTCGAAAAAACAAACAACAACGATGAGCTTAACAAAAAAAGACTTCAT
Source organism: Empedobacter sp. UBA7252 (assembly GCF_002472765.1). NCBI lineage: Bacteria > Pseudomonadati > Bacteroidota > Flavobacteriia > Flavobacteriales > Weeksellaceae > Empedobacter > Empedobacter sp. UBA7252. The sequence goes on along the minus strand of NZ_DKSQ01000089.1, from coordinate 15,741 downwards.
TTACGAAGGGAAAGCAAAACAAGTTTACTCAACAGAGGAAGCAGACAAAGTAATTGTTTATTACAAAGATGACGCAACTGCATTTAATGCACAAAAGCGCGGAACTGTTGAGGACAAAGGAGAAATGAACAACAAAATTTCGACTTTAATTTTCAACTATTTGATTGAAAAAGGAGTTAAAACTCATTTCATCGAGCAGTTGAATGATCGTGAGCAATTGGTGAAAAAAGTATCAATTATTCCAATTGAAATGGTTGTGCGCAACTATGTAGCTGGGTCTATGGCTCAACGTTTAGGATTAGAAGAAGGAGCGAAATCTCCAGTTACAATTTTTGATATCTGTTACAAAAAAGATGAATTAGGAGATCCATTAATCAACGATCATCATGCGGTTTTATTAGGAGCTGCAACATATGATGAGTTAGATGAAATGTACACACAAACAGAAGTAATTAACGAAGCGTTGAAAGAATTGTTCTTAAAAGCTGGATTAATTTTAGCTGATTTTAAAATTGAATTTGGTAAAGATGTTGATGGTAATATCATTTTAGCTGACGAAATTTCTCCAGACACATGTCGTTTATGGGATGTTGAAACAGGAAAAAAATTAGATAAAGACCGTTTTCGTCGTGATTTAGGTGATGTTTCAGAAGCTTATCACGAAGTATATAATCGTTTGACAGAAGTTTTAAAATAAACATTTTTTTCATTCTATAATGATTGATAAAAAATTACATAAAAGCCAATTAAAAGCTGAATATTTAACGAATTTCTACGAAAGAAATTTATTAAAAAAATATGCAGCCGATACTGTGGATAGTGTAAACGAAGAATGTGGTGTTTTTGGGGTTTATTCGCCAAATAATATCAACACATATTCTATTGCACAGTTTGGTTTATTTGCGCTTCAACACCGTGGACAGGAAGCGTGTGGTGTTTCTTTCTTGAAAGATGGAAACATTAAAACGGTGAAAAAAACAGGATTGGTATTAGACGTTTTCAAAACAATGGAAGCCGAGATTGAAGAATACCAAGGAAATGCTGCGATTGGACATACACGCTACACAACTGCTGGAGGTGGAAGTCGTCGTAACATTCAGCCACTTTACACGTACAATATTTATGGAAAACCTCATTTCTCTATTGCTCATAACGGAAATTTAATTGAAGTTGAAGCATTAAGAGCTGAATTAGAAGCAGAAGGTTTACCATTTTTAGCAACTTCGGATACGGAGGTTTTATTACGTTCTATTCAAAAATATTCGCATTTAGATATTGTAGAAGCTATACAGAAAGGTACAGAAAAGGTAAAAGGAGCTTATTCGGTTTTGTTATTAGCGAATAATCAAATGGCAGCTTTTCGCGATCCAAATGGTATTCGTCCTTTATGTTTAGGAAAATTGGACGATGCCTATGTTTTCTGTTCAGAAACATGTGCATTAGACGCTGTCGGAGCTGAATTTATCCGTGATGTAGAGCCAGGTGAATTGATTGTTGTAAATGAACAAGGTTTGAAATCTTATTCATTAAATCAACCAACGCAGCGTAATATTTGTGCTTTTGAGTACATTTATTTTGCACGTCCTGACTCGAATATCGAAGGAAATGAAATCTACGATTTACGTGTAGAATCTGGTCGAAAATTATACGAACAATCTCCTGTTGCTGCCGATATTGTAATTGGTGTTCCAGATTCTGGGATCCCGTCTGCAATTGGTTATTCAGAAGCTTCGGGTATTCCTTACGAACCAATTTTGATTAAGAATCGTTATATGTCGCGTTCGTTTATCGTTCCTTCACAAGAAATGCGTGAACGTGTGGTCAACTTAAAATTGAATCCCATCAAAAATAAAATCAAAGGAAAACGTTTGGTTGTTTTAGATGATTCGATTGTACGTGGAACAACTTCGAAACTTTTAATCAAAATCTTAAAAGAAGCAGGAGCAAAAGAAATTCATTTCCGTTCTGCTTCGCCTCCAATTATTGCACCTTGTTATTTAGGAATTGATATGCCTTCTAAAGCAGATTTAATTTCAGGAAATAAGTCAATTAAAGAGGTTGAAGATTATTTGAATGTCGATTCGTTAGATTTCTTAACAGTTGATAATCTGATTGATTTATTAGGAAGTAAAGAACATTGTTTTGGATGTTTTACAGAAAAATATCCCGTAAATTATTCTAATGAAGAATGTAAAGAGGTAAAACCTTTGCATATAGATTAATAAGTTATACGAATTTCGAATCTCGTATTTCGAAAAACTAAATCATAATTAAAATGAGCAATACATATAAACAAGCCGGAGTAGATAAGGAAGAAGGTTATCAAACGGTATCGAAAATTAAAGATGCAGTTGCAGCAACACACAATTCAAACGTGTTGAATGGAATTGGAAGTTTTGGTGCATTTTACCAATTAGGAGGTTACAAAAATCCTGTTTTGGTATCAGGAACCGATGGTGTAGGAACTAAACTACGTGTGGCTTTAGATTCTAAAGTTTACGATACAGTTGGGATTGATTGTTTCGCGATGTGTGCAAATGATATTTTGTGTCATGGAGCAAAACCATTATTTTTCTTAGATTATTTAGCTTGTGGAAAATTAGATTCTGATATCGCAGCAGAAATTGTAGGTGGAATTGCACAAGCGTGTAAAGAAACTGGAACAGCATTAATTGGTGGAGAAACAGCAGAAATGCCAGGAATGTACCAAGTTGGTGATTATGATGTTGCTGGATTTTGTGTTGGAGTAGTAGAACGAGATGAAATTATCGATGGTTCTAAAATAAAAGCTGGACAAGTAATTATTGCGTTACCATCAAGTGGTTTCCATTCGAATGGATTCTCTTTGGTTCGTAAAGTTTTCCCAGATTTTAACGAAGAATTTGAAGGTAAACCTTTGTTCGAAACATTATTAGTTCCAACAAAATTATATCAAAATGATATTTTCAAAATCAAAGATGCTGGAATCGAAATGTCTGGAATTGCTCATATTACAGGAGGTGGATTAATCGAGAATGTTCCTCGTATTATAAATGACGGATTAACTGCTGTAATAGAAAAAGCAAAAATAAATGTACCAACAGTGATGCAAGAATTAGCTAAACGCGGAGGAATTGCAGAAAACGAAATGTTTGGAACATTTAATATGGGTGTTGGAATGGTTGTCATCGTTGACCAAACTGATGCTGAAAAAGTATTGAATATTATTGATGGAAGTGCGTTGATTGGAGAAATTCAAGAAGGTGCTGACAAAATTATATTGAAATAGTAGATTAAATAGTTTAAAAAAGCCGGATAAGATTTCTTATCCGGTTTTTTTATTTTTTGGGATTATTTGTTTTTGATTAAGATTGATCCTTGTTATAAAATTTTGTAGTTTTTTTCTTAAATAAAAAAGCTTAATTAAAATACAATAGCTTTTAAAGTTAATTCATTTTCTTTTTTTTAATTTATTAAGCATTTCCTCACCTCATTCAATCTTCGTATCTTTGCATTTCATTCAAAAAACTCCAAATTCACTCATAAGTTATGCAACAATCAAAGGCTTTGGCAATTCTAAAATCTGGTCGAAATGTATTTTTAACAGGTTCTGCGGGTGCCGGAAAAACTTATGTGTTAAATCAATACATTCAATATCTTAAACAACATGGCGTTCCTGTTGCTATAACGGCTTCTACGGGAATTGCTGCGACGCACATGAATGGTCAAACGATACATTCTTGGGCTGGAATTGGAATAAAAGATTATGTTTCTGATCGATATTTGGCTTCGCTTCGCGACAAGAAATATTTCCGAGATAAAATGGACAAAGTAAAAGTCTTAATTATTGATGAAATCTCGATGCTGCACCGAAATCAGTTGGATGCGGTTGATTATGTTTTGAAGTTTTTCAAACAAAACGATGAACCTTTTGGAGGTGTTCAAGTAATTTTTTCGGGTGATTTTTTCCAGTTACCGCCGATTGGTGAAGAGTGGGAAGAATCGAAAGATAAATTCTGTTTTATGTCCGATGCTTGGGTTCAAGCAAAAGTGCATATTTGTTATTTGACAGAGCAATATCGTCAAACAAATAATGCATTGAATGATATTTTGAATGAAATTCGTTCGGGGAATATTTCGCAAAAAACAGTTGATTTATTAGAAACTCGAATCGAATATTTTCCAGATGAAATAGATTCACAAACTCGTTTGTATACACATAATATGGATGTGGACCGAATTAATAAAGGTCAATTGATTAATATTGATTCATCTTCCAAAACATTTGAAGCAAAAGTTGCGGGAAATCCAGCTTTGGTTGAGGTTCTTAAAAAATCTGTTTTAGCAGAAGAAGTTTTAGAATTGAAGATAGGAGCGAAAGTGATGTTTGTTCGTAACAATTTCGAAGTTGGTTTTGTAAACGGAACGCTTGGAAATGTTTCGGGGTATACTGAAAAAGACGAGCCAATTATCAAAACATTAGATGGAGAATTTTACATTGCAAAACCAGAAACGTGGGCAATAGAGGACGAAAGCGGAAAAGCATTGGCTTCATTTACACAAGTTCCGTTGCGTTTGGCTTGGGCGATTACGATTCATAAATCACAAGGAATGACGTTAGATTCTGCGTTTATTGATTTATCAAAAGCGTTCGAAAAAGGACAAGGGTATGTTGCACTTTCACGTTTACGAGATTTAAATTCGTTGATGTTACACGGATTGAATCAAACAGCTTTAGAAATTGATTCACTTGCAATGAAGGCTGATAGACGTTTTCAGGTTTTATCGAATGAAATGGATGAGTTTCTAGATGAAAAAGAATTGCAAAACTCTTGGGCTGCTTTTATCCGATATTCTGGTGGAACTTTGGATAAAAAACAAATTGCAAAAAATATCGAAAAGAATAAAACCAAAGAAAAAGGACAAAAGAAATCGACTTACGAAATTACATTAGAATATGTGAAAGAAGGTTTGTCTTTAGATCAAATCGCAGAGAAAAGAGGTTTAACTACTTCAGCAATTGTCGATCATATTGGTAAAATCAAAGAAAGTGAGCCTGATTTGGATTATTCAAAATTTAAACCTTCTGATAAAATTATTGATAAAGTTCGATTAGCGTATAGTGAAATCGAATTTGAAGAGAATAAAGTTTTAAAACCAATTTATGATTATTTCAATGGTGAAATTGGTTATGAAGACATCAAAAAAGCATTACTTTTTATAGATTAAATAAAAATTGTCAGTTCAAAAATCTAAATAACTGACAAAATTGGTCAAATTATTCGAAAGGAATAGTTGTTGTTAAAAGATAAGTATTAAAAATGAACGCTTTTTAAAAGCATCCATAATTTACAATTTATGTCAATAGAAAACAATAATGTAGTTTCAGTAAACTACTCATTACATACCATCGAAGCGAATGGTGAAAAAGTATTTGTAGAACAATCAAATACAGAAGAGCCATTAACTTTTTTATTTGGAGCTGGAATGATGATTCCAAAATTTGAAGAAGAATTAAAAGAATTAACAATTGGTGATAAAAAATCATTCGTAATTACTCCAGCAGAAGGATACGGTGAAAGAGTAGAAGAAGCTGTTGCTCAATTACCTTTAGATATGTTCAAAGAATCTGGATTGCCACCAGTTGGAGCAATTTTACCTTTGACTGATGATGCAGGAAATCAATTCCGTGCTTCAGTTGTAGAAGTGACAGAAGAGGCTGTAATTGCAGATTTGAATCCTCCAATGGCAGGAAAAACATTAGAATTTGAAGTTGAAATTCTTAATGTTCGTCCAGCAACTGAGGAAGAATTATCTCACGGACACGCACATGGAGTTGACGGAACTCAAGGGCACTAAAAAATATTTTCAAAAGGCTATTTCAATTTGAGATAGCCTTTCTTGTTTTTAATTGTGAATAAATCATTAATAAATAGATTAAATCCACGTTATATTTTTCGACTTGCATCAACTAAAATCTTATCTTTGTAAAACAAACAAGATTACTTACAAACAAACATGAAAATAGCTGTATTTGTTTCCGGTGGCGGAACAAATCTTCAAAATATTATTGATGCAGTTGAAGACGGAACGTTACCAAATGTCGAGATTTCGATGGTAATGGCAGACCGAGATTGTTATGCAATAGAACGATCGTTGGATAAAGATATCCGAACGTATGTCTTAGACCGAAAAACTTTTTCGGAAGATGCTGAACATAATTTAGAAGGAGAAGAAATCGACCTTATTGTTTTGGCAGGTTTTTTAACCATATTATCTCCAGAATTTACCTCGAAATGGGGCTCGAAAATGATTAATATTCATCCTGCATTATTACCAAAATTTGGTGGAAAAGGAATGTATGGCGCGAAAGTTCACAAAGCAGTTTTAGAAGCTGGTGAAAAAACATCAGGAGCAACTGTACATTTTGTAACGGCTGGTGTAGACGAAGGACAAATTATTTGTCAAGGAATTTTTGAAATTGAAGAAGGTGATGAAGTAGCAGATTTACAGCGTAAAGTTGCTGAGGTAGAAAGTGAAATCTACATTAAGGCAATCAAGCAAATCAGCGAAGCATAAAATATAGAATGCCTCAATGTTGTGTACATTGAGGTTTTTCATTTCCAATAAAATAGTAAACAAACAATAAACTTTAAAAACTAAACACAATGCAAAAACAAGCGCTAATAAGTGTTTCGGACAAGTCGAACTTGTTAGAATTTGCAAAATTCTTGGTTGAACAAGATTACAAAATCTTATCAACTGGAGGAACATTCAAACATTTACAAGACAACGGAATCGAAGTTACAGAAGTAAAAGATGTAACTGGTTTTCCTGAGATTTTAGATGGTCGCGTAAAATCTTTACATCCTGCAATTCATGGTGGTATTATGGCGCGTCGTTCGGACGAAAATCATATGGCAACAATTGCGGAACATGGAATTAACCCAATTGATATCGTTATTGTAAATCTTTATCCTTTCTTCGAAAAGATGAATACAGGTCTTTCTGAAGCGGAAATGATTGAATTTATTGATATCGGTGGTCCATCAATGTTACGTTCTTCTGCAAAGAATTTTTATGATGTAACAGTTGTAACGGATGTGAATGATTATGAAGTAGTGATGAATGAAATTCGTGAGAATGGTTCAACTTCTATCGAAACGCGTAAATTATGTGCTGGTAAAGTATTCAACTTAACTTCTGCTTATGATGCGGCGATTTCTACTTACATTTTAGGAGAAGATTTTCCTCAATTTTTAGAGTCTTCTTACGAGAAAGTGATGGATTTACGTTATGGAGAAAATCCACATCAAAAAGCAGCTTATTATGTTGATAAAACGAAAAATGGCGCAATGAAAGATTTCGAATATTTACAAGGAAAAGAACTTTCTTTCAACAATATTCGTGATATGGATTTGGCTTATAAAGTGGTTTCAGAATTTGAGGAAACAACTTGTTGTGCAGTGAAACATTCAACGCCTTGTGGAGTGGCAATTGGAGAGAATGTTTTAGAAGCTTATGAAAAAGCGTATGAATGTGATCCAATGTCAATTTTCGGTGGAATCATCGCTTTCAATAGAGAAGTTGATGGAAAAACTGCGGTTGAATTAAATAAAATTTTCTTAGAAATTGTAATTGCACCTTCATTTACAGAAGAAGCGTTAGAAATTTTTAAACAAAAGAAAAATTTACGTATCATCAAAGTGAAGAATCCTGTGTCGGATAAAGTAACTTACGTAAAAGTTGATGGAGGATTAATTGTTCAGTCTACAGATAATCAGTTTTCAACAGATCTTAAAGTTGTAACAGAAGCTCAACCAACAGATCGTCAAATGACTGATTTAGTTTTTGCTCAAAAAATTGTAAAATGGGTAAAATCTAACGCGATTGTTGTAGCGACAAATGGTCAAGCTTACGGAATCGGTGGAGGTCAAACGAATCGTATTTGGGCGGCTCAACAAGCGATTGCACGTGCAAAAGAAAAAGTGGAAGATGATTTAGTTTTAGCTTCAGATGCATTTTTCCCTTTCCGTGATGTAGCTGATTTTGCAGCAGAAAATGGAATTAAAGCAATTATTCAACCAGGAGGATCAATCAAAGATCAAGAGTCTATCGATGCTTGTAATGAACGCGAAATTCCGATGGTTTTCACAGGAATGAGACATTTTATGCACTAAAATTCGATATGCGATATTCGTTTTGCGATGTTGGAATTTAAGATTAACTTAGTGTAAATGAGAAGTTATAGAAATTTAGACATATGGCAAAAAAGTTTGGAAATTTTAAGACTGGTTTATAATCTTTCTAATAAATTTCCAGAATCAGAAAAGTATGGATTAACTGTTCAAATAAAAAGAGCAGTTGTTTCAATTCTTTCAAATATCGCAGAAGGTTCTGGAAGAAATTCAAATCAGCAAATGATTAATTTTCTATCTATTTCAAAAGGTTCTGATTTTGAGGTTGAAGCTCAATTAATAATAGCTTTTGAGTTGAATTATATAACAGAGTCAGAATTAAATGAAGCTTTAGAATTAATTGATCATTATTGTAGAATGAATAAAAATTTTCAAAACTATTTAACAAAGAAAAACAATGGAACAAAATAATAGCGCAAACCGCGAATCGCAAACCGCAACTCGCATCTTAGTAATCGGTTCAGGTGGTCGTGAACATGCAATAGGATGGAAGTTTGCTGAAGATTTCAAGCAAAAAGGACAAGATTTAGAATTGTTTTTTATTCCAGGAAATGCAGGAACAGCTCAAATCGGAACAAACGTTTCAGTTTCTTCGATTGAAGAAATGAAAAATTTCGCGAAAGAAAATCAAATCGATTTAACTTTTGTTGGACCAGAAGCTGAATTAGCAGAAGGTATCGTTGATATTTTTCAGAAAGAGAATTTAAATGTTTTTGGACCTCATAAAGCAGCTGCGCAATTAGAAGCTTCTAAAGCTTTTGCGAAGGATTTTATGGATAAATATGGTGTGAAAACAGCAAAATATAAAAATTTTCAAGGACCAATGTTGGCGATTGATTATTTGAAAACACAAGATTATCCAATTGTAGTGAAAGCCTCTGGTTTAGCGGCTGGAAAAGGAGTTATTATCTGCCAAGATTTTGAAGAAGCAAAACAAGCTGTTTTGGATATCATGGAAGATAAAACCTTTGGTGATGCAGGAAACGAAGTGGTTATTGAAGAATATTTAGAAGGTTTTGAAGCCTCTATTTTGTCTTTCTTTAACGGGAAAAAAATCGTTCCATTTGTTTCGGCAAAAGATCACAAGAAAATTGGTGAAGGAGAAACTGGTCTTAATACTGGTGGAATGGGCGTTATCGCTCCAAATCCATTGTTTACGGAAGAGCATTTCAAAATGTTCGAAGAAGAAATTATGGAGCCAACAAAATGTGGTTTAATTAAGGAAAGATCAGAGTTTGCTGGTGTTATTTTCTTTGGATTGATGATTACAACAAAAGGTGTTTATTTGTTGGAATATAACCTAAGAATGGGCGATCCAGAAACGCAAACAACTTTACCTTTGTTAGAAAATGATTTGGCTGAGGTTGTAAATAAAGCAATTAAAGGAGAAGATTTTGACTTGACTTTCAAAAATCAACATGCGTGTTGTGTGGTGATGGTTTCGGGAGGATATCCAGGAAATTACGACAAAGGTTTTGAGATTCGTGGTTTAGAAAATGTAACTTGTCCTAATTTTATTGCTGGTGCAAAATTATCAGGTGAACAAATTGTTACTTCTGGTGGACGCGTAATCAACATAGTTGGATTAGGAAATACATTAGAAGAAGCACGTGAAACTGCTTACGAAAACATCAAAAAAGTACATTTTGATTACGAATATTATCGAAATGATATTGGAGTAATTCAATAAAAAATACAGTTTATATTATTAAAAAATGCGTTTCAAATGAAACGCATTTTTTTTAATTTATTCTGAAAATTCGACGTGATAAACATCGCTTTTATTTCGATTTATTTTTCGATATTCAAATCCTCCAGCTTGCGGAATAATTTCGACTAAATCAAATGATTGACAACTTTTTGGCAAACCATTAAAAATTAAAGTGAAATGAAGAGACGAACCTTCTTCGATATACGTCCAATTTGGATACATTGTAATTCCGTCCGCAAAAACCAATTGACAACGTTTTCCTGATTGATTATCAATAATAAAAGTAGAAGGCCAAATACGTGCAGCATTTGCATATTCATCTGCCGCCATACAACAATGTATAATAACCTGACTTTCTTCTTCGATATTGGTTAAGAGCTCAGAATCAATAAAAATCTTTTCTTCAAGAATAGTTGCACTCATTATTTTGCAATTTTCTTAATGTACAATTCTTCTACTTTTGCACGTGCCCAATCTGTTTTTCGAAGAAATTTCAACGATGATTTCAAACTTGGATTATCATTAAAACATCTGATGTTAATTTGATTTCCCAAACCTTCCCAACCGCCGTAATAAATTACTAATTCTTCGATAATATCGTCTAAACGTTTTCCGTGTAATGGATTATTTTTTTGACTTTCCATTTTGCAAATTTACGAAAATGTTTTTGGTGAATTTAGAATAGTTCAAGCTTTCTAAAATTCATATTTTTCTTCCAATTGTTCTGCTAAATGTAAAATATCATTCACTCGCGCTAATTGCTCAATCCAATTGGTCGGAATTGTTTCTGCATCATAATAAATCCCTGCAATTCCACCAGCAATACAAGCAATTGTATCGGTATCATGTCCTAAATTCACCGCTTTCAAAACACAATCTTTATACGAACTTGTATGTAGCAAACACCAAATAGAAGCTTCTAAACTATCCATGACATAACCAGTTGATTTAATTTCATCTTCTTTTAAATCAATTAGTTTTCCACTTAAAATTCGTTCGAAATATGTAAATTCATTTTTATAAATTTCATTTTCTTCTAAGAATAATTTTAACCAAAAATTTGTGTTCAGATAAGCTTCTTCTAGATTTTCGGCATCTAAAACGTTCAACGCAAATTCAATATAATAAATACACGCCAAAACAGAACGATTGTGCGCATGCGTGATAGAAGAAACTTCTTTGACGATTTCACAGCGTTCATCAATCGATAAATCTTTCGTGAAAATTGCTAAAGGAAGAATACGCATTAACGATCCATTTCCATTATCAGATTCGGATGTAGAACCAGCCTCAATTGGATTTTTTACAACTCGTAAACGATTTATTGCTTTTCGTGTAGAAATTCCAACATCAAAGACTTCTCCGTCAGCCGTCCAATAACCTTCGTGCATCCACATCTGAAATTTTTCTGCAATATCATTCACATTATAACCATTACACAACGATTCAGCCAAGCAAAACATCATCGAACTATCGTCAGAAAAAGTGCCAGGAGGCATATTGTATGTTCCATAACCCATCATATCTGTGACAGGATTTTGTTGTAAATATTGCCTACTTTTAAACTCAACTGGAACTCCTAATGCGTCACCAACCGCCGATCCAATTAATATATTTTTCGAAAAATTTTTTCTATTCATAACTTTCTTTTATAAATGAAAAATAATTGATTTTTTTGAATATATCCAAATTATTTTTGAAAATTTATGAATTAATCATAATAAATTTATCTTTTTCGGATAAAATATTAAAAGGTTTAAAATAGATAAAAAAGAATAAGTCGTATTGTCAGTTTTGAAAAAATTGGAACTGATTTTGATTAAATTACCACACAAACTTATTATTACTATGGCTTTTATAGATTATTATACAACATTAGGTCTGCAAAAGACCGCATCACAAGATGAGATAAAAAAAGCTTATCGGAAATTGGCACGTAAGTATCATCCCGATCTTAATCCAAATAACGATGAAGCTGCACAGAAATTTAAAGAATTAAATGAAGCAAACGAAGTGTTGAGCGATCCAGAAAAACGTAAAAAATACGATAAATATGGAGAAAATTGGCAACATGGTGAAGAATATGAAAAAGCTCGTCAGCAACAACAACAGCAACAATATCAATATAGTAATAGCGATTTTGATGGAGCTGAAGGTTTTGGTGATTTTGATGGCTATTCAGATTTTTTCAGTTCGATGTTTGGACGCGAAGGAAGGAGTAGATCAACAGGTTATAAAGGGCAAGATGTTAATGCCAGTTTGACACTAAATTTGACAGATACATTGACTTCGCATAAACAAACTTTTGCTGTGAATGGTAAAAATATACGAATTACAATTCCAGCTGGAGTAGAAGATGGGCAAACGATTAAGATAAAAGGTCACGGAGGAAAAGGTTATAACAATGGTCCAAATGGAGATTTGTATATCACGTTTCATATCGAAAATAATACGTCTTTTGAAGTTAATGGAGCAGATTTATCTACAATTGTTGAAATCGACTTATACGATGCAATTTTGGGTGGAGAAGCGATGATTGATACACTTTCTGGAAAAGTGAAAGTTCCAATAAAAGAAGGAACAGAGAATAATAAAAAGGTTAAATTGAAAGGAAAAGGTTTACCAATTTATAAGAAAGATGATCAATTTGGAGATTTGTATGTGACATTTTCAGTAAAAACTCCAACTAATTTATCAGCAGAAGAAAAAGAATTATTCGAGAAATTACGTTCACTTAAAAAAGCTTAAAACCATGAAAAATGTAACGATATCTGTTATTCAGTTTAGTAAATATCATCAGATTGAACCTCAATTTGTGATTGATTTGTATAAAAATGATTTGGTTGTTTTGCACGAGCGTAACCAAGAATATTTTATCGAAGAAAATGATTTGAAATTAATCGAACGATTTATTGAATTTCATTATAATTTGGGCGTTAATATAGAAGGTTTAGAAGTGATTCATCATCTTTTGAAACAAATCGAAACGCTACAAAAACAATTAAAATAAACGAATTCAAAAACAACCTTTGCAGAAAACTGCAAAGGTTGTCTTATTTTTGCATAAATATTTTTGTATGAATACTCCCGAAAAGAAGAGTAAATTAAAAAAATTACATTCGCGCAATCGTCATTTAGCGCCTTATAATTTCGAAAAATTGTGTGCGATTTATTCCCCACTTTCCAAATATATCAAACCCAATAAAGAGAACGAACCAACGATTAATTTCTCGGATAGAGAAGCTGTAAAAGCGTTGAATAAAGCGTTGTTGAAAACATATTATGATATTGATTATTGGGAATTGCCAAAAGATAATTTGTGTCCACCAATTCCTGGTCGCGCCGATTATATTCATTATGTTGCCGATATTTTGGGTGAAAGTTTTGATGGTGTAATTCCGCGTGGAAAAGATGTAAAAGTCTTGGATGTTGGTGTTGGAGCGAATTGTATTTATCCGATTATTGGAAATTACGAATACGACTGGAACTTTGTTGGCGCAGAGTTGGATTATGCTTCTTTCAAAAATGCGGAAGAAATTGTCAAGAAAAATGCTCGATTACGTAACAAAGTTGAGATTAGAATGCAATTTAATCCAAACAATATTTTCAAAAAAATCATCAAACAAGGCGAAAAATTTGATATTACAATTTGTAATCCTCCATTTTTTAGATCGAATCAAGAAGTGATGGAGCAAACAATGCGTAAACTGAAAAACTTAGGTCAAAAATCTGATCAAAAACCAATTCAAAACTTTGGTGGGAATAATTCTGAGCTTTGGTGTAGAGGAGGAGAGCGTCTGTTTATCACGAAAATGATAAAAGAAAGTGCGGATTATAAACATCAAGTAAAATGGTTTACAACATTGGTTTCTAAGAAAGAAAATGTTCGAATTTTGGAAGGTATTTTGAAACGTGAAAAAGTAAGAGATTACCGAATTGTAAATATGCAACAAGGGAATAAAATTTCGCGTTTACTAGTTTGGAGATTTTAATTGATTTATTTTTAATTCATTAAAGGTTTTATTTAAAATTATTCCAAATTTTTCTGAAGGGTTTATTCAGTTTAAGATTTGTTTTACCTTTTATAAACAAAATTATTACAAATGAAAACAAATAGAATAATGGTTTCTTTGGTAGTTGTAGCGTTGATGTTTAGTATTTTTTCGTTTACGACTTCTCGTCAAATTGACACAGGAAAAGCAATTTCAAGTTCAGAATGGAAAAATCTAAAAGTGTTACCACAAAACATTTCGGAAGATAGTTTGAAAGGTTTGATGCGCGGATACAACGCTGCTTTAGGAGTGAAATGTAATTTTTGCCACGCCGAAAATCCAGATACGAAAAAGATGGATTTTGCAAGTGATGCAAAAAAAGAAAAGGAATTTTCACGTCATATGATTGTAATGACACGTGATATTAACGCGAAAAATTTCAATTGGGAAAATGCAAAAAATCCTGAAATGATCAATGTTGTAACATGTGTAATGTGTCACAGAGGAAATGAAAGTCCTACAAAATCATTGATTGAGCCTGTAAACGCTGAGTTAAAAAACGTGAAAGATGTTGCAAAAGAAAAATTAGCTCCCACATCTGGTTCAACGAAAGTTGAGAAAAAATAAAGAATAGAAATATAAGCTCCATTTTTGGAGCTTTTTTTATTTTCAAAATTCAATAAATCGTATAACTTTGCTTTCATAATTTAAAGAAATAAAATGTTTAAATTTATTCGTAAGGTTGTAATTTATCTTTTTGTAGCTCATCTTGTATACATTGTTGTGTTAAAGTGGATTAATCCGCCGTTCACGATTACGCAAGTTCAGCAAGGTTTTGAACAAGGAAAATTTAAGCGCGATTATATTTCCTATGAAGAAATGGGACGAAATATAAAATTGGCTGTAATTGGTTCCGAAGATCAAAAGTTTCCTGTACACAATGGATTTGATATGGATGGAATACAAGAAGCGATCGAAAAAAATAAAGAAGGGAAAAAACTTCGTGGAGGTTCTACGATTTCTCAACAAGTAGCGAAAAATGTGTTTTTGTGGCAAGGTCGTTCTTGGTTGAGAAAAGGATTGGAAGTTTATTTTACGTTTATGATCGAAAAAATTTGGGGCAAACAACGTATTTTAGAAATGTATTTGAACACTTCAGAAATGGGAATTGGTGTTTTTGGAGTTGAAGCAGCTTCAGAATATTATTTTAATAAACCAGCTAAAGATTTAACCAAAAATGAAGCGGCTCGAATTGCAGCAGCTTTGCCATTGCCACGAAAATATAATGTGAATCCGCCTTCGTCTTTTATCAGTAGACGCGCTAGTCATATAGAGCGACAAATGCGAAATATACAAGGAAGCACTGATTTGGAAAAGGTTTTAGGAGAATAAAATAGAAAAGAGAAGTTAATAAGCTTCTCTTTTTTGTTTTATTACTCTCTCCAATTAATTTTAACCGCAGAAATTTTCTCTAATTCCAAACGAATTTCAGGAAGTAAATTGAAATCATTTTTCATGTAAAAAGCCAACGGAGAACAATAAGGCTCTCCATTCGCTTTTGTATCTTTTTCATGGTCGATTACCCAACCATTTAGTTCTGTCGAAAATGTTTTTAATCGATTAAGAATTTTACGTCCCAAACCAATTTGATGCAACTCGCTATCCACAATTATTGCAAACCATTTTTCATAATCTCTTTCAAAAATAACCGCCCAAGCTCGCATTTGATTGTTTTCATCTACAGCAAAAAAATGTTTCGCTTCAATCAAACTATTCAAATAATTTTCGGTGTCCTGTAAACTCTCAAAAGCCAAATTAATAGGATATTCGTTGTTCCAAATTTTAAAAATATACTCTTTAT
>NZ_DKSQ01000087.1:0-68219 GCF_002472765.1 Empedobacter sp. UBA7252 | reverse complement strand
AACAAGAAAACCTCCAAATTTGGAGGTTTTCTTGTTCAAAGCAATTTACAATATCACTTGTTTGTTTATCTTTGCAACTATGCAAATGACAAATTTCGAAGAGCTAAAAGCTCTGTTAAAATCAACCCCAAAGAAAATTGCAATTATACCGCACAAAAATCCTGATGGAGATGCGATAGGTTCTACATTGGCGATGTTTCATTATTTGAATAAATTGGGACATACGTGTAACATTGTTTCACCAAACGATTTTCCGAAGTTCCTAAAATGGATGCCTTCAGCAAAAGATATTGTAATTGCAGATTACCGACCAAAAGTTTCTGAAGCAATTATACATCAAGCTGAGTTGATTTTTATCTTAGATTTCAATACTGTAAAACGAATTGATGACTTAGGAAACTGGGTTGAACGTTCGAAAGCTCCAAAAATATTAATCGATCATCACCGCGAACCAGATACATTTGATTTTATGTATTCGGATATCGAAATGCCTGCGACTTGTCAAATGGTTTATAATTTTATCGAAGCGATGAATGATTTAGATAAAATTGATAAAGGCATTGCTGAATGTATTTATACTGGAATAATGACGGATACAGGCGGATTCCGTTTTCGTAATACATCGGCAGATACGCATAGAATTGTAGCAGAGTTAATTGATAAAGGTGTAGAAGTAGATAAAGTTACTTCTTATGTAAACGATTCACAAACACAAGGACGATTAAAGTTATTATCATTAACTCTAAATAATCTAACTTTTTTACCAGAATATCGAACAGCTTTCATGTTTTTAAAACGTGAAGATTTACTAGCAAATGGTTTTCAAAAAGGAGATACAGAAGGTTTTGTAAATTATGGTTTGAGTGTAGAAAATTTTATCTTTTCTGTAATTTTTATTGAAGACACACATCATAATTTCATTAAAATTTCGTTACGTTCGAAAGGTGATTTTGATGTGAATGAATTCTCTCGCAAACATTTCAATGGCGGCGGTCATATGAATGCTTCTGGAGGTCGTTCGGATATGAATATGGAAGAAACAATTGCTTATTTCCAATCCCTTTTACCAGAATATCAAGAAAAATTAGCTAGTATCGTTATCTAATGAAAAAAGTTATTTTATTCACTTTCGCTGTTTTTGCGTTAATGAGTTGTGATCAAAAAGTCATACAATATCCCGTTTCATATTCCAATGACGATTTTATGAAACGTTCGCAAGAACGTGGAAAATTATTGCATCAAGAAGAATTACAATGGTTTGATGATTATATGAAAACATCTGACCTAAAATTTGTTAAAACGAGTTCGGGCTTTTGGATTTCAAATAGTGGTCAACGAACAGCTTCTACAGCAAATAATGGAGACTACATCGAATTTGAATATCAAGTAACTGATCTCGAAAACAATATTTTATATTCGTTTAACGATAATAAAGTTCAGAAAATAATTTTAGGAAAAGCTGATATTGTGAGAGGTTTACAAGCTGGTTTGCAATTAATTCCTGAAGGTGAAACTGCTAAATTATTATTACCTTCGTTTTTAGCTTATGGAGGTTATGGTGATACACAAAAAATTGCTCCAGACTCGCCTATTATTATGGATGTAAAAGTTTTAAAAATAAAAAAACACTAATAAACACAAAGACTGTAAAGTTAAAATGAGAAAAATATTATTAATCTTAACTGTCATCACTACTCTTGTTAGTTGTGGCGTTAAAATTCCAAAATCGATGAGTAAAGAAGAATTTAAAAGTTTAGAAGACGGATTGTATGCAAAAATGACAACAAATCATGGTGCAATGACAATCAAATTATACGAAGAAGAAGCTCCAATGACTGTTGCTAACTTTGTAGGATTAGCAGAAGGTACAAAAGAAAATAAAGCAAAAGCAAAAGGAATTCCTTTTTATGATGGAATCATTTTTCACCGTGTAATCAAAGATTTCATGATTCAAGGTGGTGATCCAGACGGAAGAGGTACAGGTGGACCTGGTTACGATTTCGAAGATGAGTTTCATGCAACATTAAAACACGATAAAAAAGGTGTTTTATCTATGGCAAATTCAGGACCAGCAACAAACGGGTCTCAATTCTTCATTACAGAGGTTCCAACTCCATGGTTAGACGGTAAACACACTGTTTTTGGACAAGTTGTAGAAGGTTTAGAAGTTGTAGATTCTATTGCTAATGTAGAAAAAACAAGAGATGACAAACCAGTTGTTCCAGTTGTGATTGAGAAAGTAGAAATCGCTCGTAAAGGTGATAAATACGCCAAATATAACGGTGGAGAAGCTTTTGAAACTGCAAAAGCAAATCATGCAAAAAAACAAGCTGAAGCTGAAGCGAAAGCAAAAGCTGAAAAAGATGCTGAAATTGCTCGTCAAAAAGAATTAGAGGCTAAAGCGCAAACTACTCCTTCTGGATTAAAATATGTAATTTTAGAAGAAGGAAACGGAGCAAAACCTGTGCAAGGAGATCCAATTCAAGTACATTATACTTTACGTTTAAATGATGGTGAAAAATTAGATTCATCTTACGATCGCAATCAACCACTAGACGCAACAGTTGGTGTTACAGGATTAATCCAAGGTTGGATGGAAGCATTAACAATGTTCAACAGAGGTTCTAAAGTTTTCTTAATTATCCCTGCCGAATTAGGTTACGGATCAAGAGGTGCTGGAGGTGTTGTACCACCAAATGCAACTTTATATTTTGATATGGAAGTTTTAGATAAATAATTTATCTATTCAAAATAAGTAGAAAAGCCACTCAAATCGAGTGGCTTTCTTTTTTGCCTACATTTTTGAAATTACTATTTTTACTGCTTATCAAAACTCACATGAAAAATTTAACATCTCTAATTTTACTCTTTATCGGTTTACAAATAGTAAATGCACGAGAAATAGTAAACTTCAACTCTAATTGGAGCTTTAAAAAAGGGCCATTTACCACTGCAGAAATTAATTACAATTCTATCTTCAAAGGCGATTGGCAATTGGTTCAAGTTCCACATACATGGAATGCAACTGATATGCAAACGAACCAAGTTACACCTGGTTTTTATAGTACAAACGAGCGTTTTTATGTGGGTGATTCGTATTACAGAAAATCTTTTACGCCAAAAACAAACTGGAAAGGTAAACGAATCTTTATCAAATTTGAAGGTGTTGGAGCAAATGCAGAAGTTTACATGAATAATTCTCCTTTAAAATCAACTCAAAATAAGAACAAAGTAAGCTATCAAAGTGATGTAAACAACGGAAATTATAATTTTGTAGGTCGTCATCAAGGTGGATATTCTGCTTTTGTTTTGGAATTGACAGGAATGTTAAAATTTGATCAAGAAAATGAAATTTTGGTTAAAGCTAATAACGAAGAAAATCCAGCAATTATTCCTGTTAATCATGTTTTATTCCTGTTTATGGCGGAATTTATCGTCCTGTTTCGTTAATTGTTACTGATCCTATCAATATTGCTGTAAATGATTTTGCTTCGGCTGGAATTTTTATTTCTCAGAAAAATGTTAGTAAAAAATCGGCTGATATTCATCTTAAAGTCAAAGTTGATAATAAATCAGCTCAAACAAATAACATCGAAATTTTCACTTCGATCATCGATCATAACAATAAAACTGTAAAGTCTATCAGCACTCCTTACACTCTATCACCACAAGGAAGACAAGAAATTATTCAAGATATTAAGGTTAATAATCCACATTTATGGAATGGATTAGAAGATCCATATTTATATAAAGTAGTGACACAAATCAAACAAAATAATCAAGTTTTAGATGAAGTAACACAACCTTTGGGTATTCGTAAATTTGAACTAAAAGCGAACGAAGGTTTCTTCTTAAACGACAAAAAATATCCGCTTTATGGCGTGACAAGACATCAAGATCGCTGGGGAAAAGGTTCGGCTTTATCAAATGAAGATCACGATGAAGATTTAGCAATTATAAAAGAAATTGGTGCAACTTCTATTCGATTAGCTCATTACCAACAATCTGATTATTTTTACTCGAAATGTGATAGTCTAGGATTGATTGTTTGGGCAGAAATTCCGTTTGTGAATCAGGTTACAACCTTGGAAGAAAATAATGCAATGCAACAATTAAAAGAGTTGATTCGTCAAAATTACAATCATCCATCTATTTACACTTGGGGATTACACAATGAAGTTTATTCGCCAAATAATTACACCATCGAATTGACAACAAAGCTAAATGACTTAGCTAAAACAGAAGATTCTGATCGTTATACAGTACAAGTAAGTGGTTATAATGTGGTCGATCATCCAGTTAATAATAATGCGGATATACAAGGAATTAATCATTATTTTGGATGGTACAATGGCGAAGTAGAAAATTTGACAGACAAAGAAGATGTTGAAACTTGGGCGAATGAAATTTCGAAAAAATTCAAAGATTACAAAATCATTTTCTCTGAATATGGCGCAGAAGCAAAACCTGAAGATCAAGTTGAAGTTGCTGGGAACTATGGAAATCAATGGAGTGATCCTGCATTTTTTCCAGAAGAATTTGCAACTAAATTTCATATTGTTCATTGGGCAACAATAGAAAAACATCCAATATTTTTGGGATCTTATGTTTGGAATACTTTCGATTTTGCAACGCCTATTACACGATTAAATGTTAATCCAAGAAATTTCAAAGGTTTGGTTTCGTTTGATCGAAAAATTAAAAAAGATCCTTTTTATTGGTATAAAGCAAATTGGAGCAAAGAACCTGTTGTTTATTTAACGCAACGTAGAATGGTAAATAGAGGAAATGAATTTACAACTGTTACAATCTTCTCTAATCAAGGAACGCCAACGTTAACTGTAAATGGTAAAAAGATTGAAAATGTAAAAAATGGCTATAATAAGATTCATTTCGTTGCTGAAAATGTTCAATTGCAAAAAGGTGAAAACATAATCATTGCAGAAACTAATCTTAATGGAAAAACCATTTCAGATAAGATTATTTGGAACTATGATTCAAAATATAAAACTTCTCAAAAAGAAGCCACTACGAAAGATATTCATGTTGGACTTTAGTGAGAAATAATATCATTAAAAAAGGCTTAAAAATTAATTTTTAAGCCTTTTTTAATTGTAGTTTACTACTTATTTTTCAAAATCTCGTGAAAAACGGTTTGAGCTGAGAAAATTCGGTTCGTTGCTTCATCAATTACGATAGAACGATCAGAATCTAAAACTTCATCAGATACTACTACATTGCGACGAACTGGTAAACAATGCATAAATTTTCCGTTATTTGTCAAATTCATTTTATCCATTGTCACTTCCCAATCCTTATCACCATCATTCGGTTGACCATAATTTTCATAAGAAGACCAGTTTTTTGCATAGACAAAATCAGCATCTTTCAACGCTTCATCTTGATCATAAGCAATCGTTGCTCCATTAGTAAATTTTGGATCTAACTCCAAACCTTTTGGTTGTACAACTGTAAAATCTACCCAATCTACCTTAGAAAACCATTGCGCAAAAGAATTCGGAACAGCTTGTGGCAAACGACGTGGATGCGGCGCCCAAGTCATCACAACTTTCACTTTCTTTTCAGGTTTTGTCCCAGGCGTATAACCCGTTTTTTCTGCAATTGTAATTAAATCAGCAAAAGACTGTAATGGATGTAAAGTTGCACTTTCCAAAGAGACAACAGGAACAGAAGATAATTCTTTTACTTTATTGAACATGATTTCGTTATAATCTTCATCACGATCTACTAATTTCGGAAAAGTACGAACGCCTAAAACATCACAATACGCACTCATTACCTGAATTGCTTCTTTGATATGTTCTTGCGTATCTCCGTTCATCACAGCACCATCAGCCATTTCCAATGTCCAAGAATCTGCTCCAGCATTCAAAACCCAAGCATTTGCTCCAAGATTATAAGCCGCTTTAATAGAGCTTAGACGTGTACGTAAACTTGGATTAAAAAATATTAAACCAATTGTTTTGTTTTTACCAACCTCTTGTTGAGCAAAAGGATTTGCTTTAATTTCTAAGGCTATTTTTAGTAATTCGTCGATGTTTTCTACATCATTAACCGAAGTAAATTGTTTCATAATTGAGAAGAATCTTTTGTTTTATTTGTTCTGCAAAATTAGTTGAAACAATCGAGGTTTAAAGAATTATTTTTTCTAATTTTCACTTAAAACAACGTCAATTCATCTTGCGGACTACGAATATCTAAATCTAAATCATTGTTTAATTTCTTAATAAAATATTTGGCTAACATTGGCGATTCTAACTCTAAATTTTGATGAATAAAGAAATACAATTTCTGCAAACCTTCTGCTTTCCAAAGTTTAATTGTTTCAATCCATTCATCCAAACGCTCGTAATCAGATGGAATATTTGCTCCAACAAAACGCACAAAAGCTTCATTCGAAGTCAATCGCATATGCACCATATCTCTCCTACCCGCTGTATCAACAATAATATTTGAAATGTTATGCTTTTCTAATAACGAAACCAATCGATTAAAATTTTCTTCGTTCGAAAACCAATCTTCATGACGAAGTTCTACAGCTAACGGATAACCTTTCGGAAAATTTTGAATGAAATTTTCTAATTTTTCAAAATCTTTTGGAGCAAAATTTTCGTGCATTTGTAAGAAAATCATTCCTAATTTTTCTTCAAATAACGCAACTGCATCCAAATATTGATTCAATTTATCTGTCACATTTTGCAATCGTCCATAATGACTAATACTTTGTGGAATTTTCGGGAAAAATTTAAAATCTTTTGGAGTTTTATTTACCCAAGTTTCGACATTTTCTTTACTTGGCGAACGATAATATGTCGCATTTAACTCGATACTATTAAATTGCGTTGAATAATAACTCAATTCATCTTTTGTTTTAGGCGGATAAAAATTCTTCAAATCTTGCTTATTCCATTTTGCACAGCCTACATATACTTCGAAATTATCTGATTTATCAACTTTATTCAACAAATCAATCGTTTCTTTTGGCGTTTTTGGCAATGTAAAATCAACCAATTCTGGGTTTTCTACTTTTCCGAATTTCATCTTTCTAAATTTGAACGAAAATTAAGCAATTATAAGCAGTTCTCATGATCTATTTTACGACAAAATGTCAGAAAAATTTCATTTGGAATATCTTTTGAAATTTACATTCCGTCTACAAATCTCATGATTTAGACTATTTACAAGAAAAACTAATTATTAAAAATAAAAAATACAATAACGATGAATAAAGGAAATATTAATGTTTCGGTAGAGAATATCTTTCCATTAATTAAGAAGTTTTTATACAGCGATCACGAAATCTTTTTGCGTGAGTTGATTTCGAATGCTTCTGACGCAACCCTGAAATTAAAGCATTTAACAAGTATTGGTGATGCAAAAGTAGAATACGGAAATCCAAAAATTGAAGTAAAAATCAATAAAGACGATAATACTTTACATATTATTGACCAAGGTTTGGGAATGACAGCTGATGAAGTTGAAAAATACATCAATCAAGTTGCTTTTTCTGGTGCAGAAGAATTTATTAATCAACACCAAGATGCAGACGGAATTATCGGACATTTTGGTTTAGGTTTTTATTCTGCATTTATGGTTGCGGATAAAGTAGAAATCATTACAAAATCATACAAAGACGAGCCAGCAGTTCATTGGACATGTGATGGTTCTCCTGAATTTACCTTAGAAAATTCGGATAAAACCGAGCGTGGAACTGAAATCGTTTTACACATTGCTGAAGATTCGAAAGAGTTTTTAGACGAATGGAAAATCCGTGAATTATTGAATAAATACAATAAATTCATGCCAATTCCGATCAAATTTGGAACGAAAAAAGAAACACTTCCTTTACCAGAAGGTGCTGCTGAAGATGCTAAACCAGAGGAAATCGAAGTTGATGATATTATCAATAATACAAATCCGGCTTGGACAAAAGCGCCATCAGAATTGTCTGACGAAGATTATCAAAATTTCTACAGAGAATTGTATCCAATGCAATTCGAAGAACCTTTATTCCATATTCACTTAAATGTTGATTATCCATTTAATTTGACTGGAATTTTATTCTTCCCAAAATTAGGAAACAACATCAATATTGATAAAGATCGTATTCAATTATACCAAAATCAAGTATTTGTAACAGACGAAGTGAAAGGAATTGTTCCTGATTTCTTGATGTTATTACGTGGTGTGATAGATTCTCCAGATATTCCATTGAATGTTTCGCGTTCGTACTTACAAGCTGATGGAGCTGTGAAGAAAATTTCGGCACATATTACGAAAAAAGTGGCGGATAAAATGTCTTCATTAATGAATCAAAATCGTGAAGATTACGAGCAAAAATGGAACGATATTAAAGTTGTAATTGAATATGGAATGATTTCGGAAGATAAATTCTTCGAAAAATCTGACAAATTTGCATTGTATCCAACAGTTGATGGTAAATATTTTACTTGGGATGAATTAAATACTGCGATTAAAGACAATCAAACCAACAAAGACGGAAAATTAGTAATTCTTTATGCGTCTGATGTTGATGGACAAGATCAATACATACAAATTGCGAAAGAAAAAGGTTACGAAGTAATTTTATTAGATTCTCCTATTTCTTCTCACTTGATTCAGAAGTTAGAATCTACAAAAGAAAATGTAACATTTGTTCGTGTTGATGCGGATCATATCAATAATTTGATTGAAAAAGATGAAGTTAAAATTTCCAAATTATCTGATGATGATAAAGAAAAATTGAAAACTGAAATCACAGAATCAATCAACAATAAATCATATACAATTCAATTAGAAGATTTATCTGGAACAGATGCACCTTTCATCATTACGCAATCAGAATTTATGCGTCGTATGAAAGATATGCAAGCTTCTGGCGGAGCTGGGATGTTTGGAATGGGTAATTTCCCTGAAATGTATAATGTTGTTGTGAATGCAAACTCGGATTTAGCAACAGAAATTTTAGCTAAAGATTCGAAAGAAGAAAAAGAAGCGTTGATTAATCAAGCATTAGATCTAGCAAAATTATCGCAAGGTTTGTTAAAAGGTAAAGAATTAACAAATTTTATCAATAGAAGTTTTAAGAACATTAAATAATCTCAGAACACTATATTTTAGTAATCTTAAACTTAAAATCCAGCACATAATGTGCTGGATTTTTTATTTCTAAATAGATTTATTGATGTGTTAAACTTTTAAAATTAATCTGAAATAATTTGCAAAACATGATTTTTGTCATTAATTTTACATCAAGGAATTAATAATTATTCGTTCAGGACTTCAAAATACTTTAGTTGTTTTGAAACAGAACATTAAAATTAATAGTTGTTTTTCCACAAAATAACGAAATTTTTAAGCCGACAGAGAATTTTCATAATAAGGTGAAAATTAATTCAAATCATTATCAAAAATTTCGGGAAGGATTTCAAGAAATTGAAATCCTTTTTTCCCTAGACGTTCTTTTTAAATCGATTTTGCTCATAGTTATTGCATAGGATTAATAGTCTCTCATATATGAGTACATTTCATTTATTATTTACAATAGATATTTGTTCTATTTATAAAAATTCTTTTTTATAATCATTTAAAAAGAACAAGTTACAATGGACTTATTCAGAAGAAAGAATTTGACATTGGGAAGGATTTCAAGAGATTGAAATCCTTTTTTTTTGCAATTATTATAACAAAAAAAGAGCGACAAACATGTCGCTCTTTTAATATATATCAGAATGTTATTATTCTTGTGATACAATTTTTGCAGATAAATACTCACGGTTCATACGTGCAATGTTATCTAAAGAAATTCCTTTTGGACATTCGATTTCACAAGCTCCTGTATTTGTACAGTTACCAAAACCTTCTAAATCCATTTGTGCAACCATTTTTTGAGCACGACGAGCAGCTTCTACTTGTCCTTGTGGTAACAATGCGAATTGAGAAACTTTAGCTCCTACGAATAACATTGCAGATCCATTTTTACAAGTTGCAACACAAGCTCCACAACCAATACATGTTGCAGCGTCGAACGCTTCATCTGCATGCATTTTGTTTACTGGAATATTGTTTGCATCTACTGTACGTCCTGATGTATTTACAGAGATGTAACCACCAGCTTGTTGGATACGGTCGAAAGATGAACGGTCTACAATTAAATCTTTGATTACTGGGAATGCAGCAGATCTCCATGGTTCGATGTAAATCGTTTCACCATCTTTGAACATACGCATATGTAATTGACAAGTTGTAACACCTCTATCTGGTCCGTGCGCTTCTCCATTGATGAATAAAGAACACATACCACAAATACCTTCACGACAGTCGTGGTCGAATGCAACTGGCTCTTTTCCTTCCTCTATTAATTGCTCGTTTAATAAATCAAGCATTTCTAAGAAAGAAGAATCAGTAGAAACATCTTTTAAGGAATATGTTTCCATTTTTCCTTGAGCATTAGCGTTTTTTTGACGCCAAATTTTCAGCGTGATGCTGATTGTTTTTGATGATGCCATAATTCTATATGATATTTTGACATTTTGCTTGAAGGTTTGTTATCAAGCAAAATGATTTTATTATTTATAACTACGAGTTTTAAGCTCGATATATTTGTAATTTAATTCCTCTTTGTGTAAAACCTCAGTGTTGATATCATCACCTTTATATTCCC
Source organism: Empedobacter sp. UBA7252 (assembly GCF_002472765.1). Taxonomy (NCBI): domain Bacteria; kingdom Pseudomonadati; phylum Bacteroidota; class Flavobacteriia; order Flavobacteriales; family Weeksellaceae; genus Empedobacter; species Empedobacter sp. UBA7252. Next base: position 57,535 of record NZ_DKSQ01000087.1, on the reverse strand, counting down.
AAGCGGCAACATAAGTATAATTTTCATCATCACGCATTGCTTCACCTTCTTCTGTTTGGTACTCCTCACGGAAGTGACCACCACAAGACTCATTACGGTTAAGAGCGTCAATTGCCATTAACTGTCCTAATTCTAAGAAGTCAGCTACACGTCCAGCTTTCTCTAACTCAGTGTTCATTTCGTTAGCATCACCAGGAACTTTTACATCACGGTAGAATTCTTCACGTAAAGCAGCAATTTCAGCAATCGCTTCTTTTAAACCTTGAGCATTACGAGCCATACCTACTTTGTTCCACATAATATTTCCTAAACGTTTGTGGAAACTATCTACAGTTTTAGTTCCTTTATTGCTTAAGAAATGTTGAATTTGGTCTTTAACAGCCTTTTCAGCTTCATCAAATTCTGGCGTATTTGTAGGAATTTTACCTGTACGAATATCTGCTGATAAATAATCTGCAATTGTATAAGGTAATACGAAATAACCATCTGCTAAACCTTGCATTAATGCAGAAGCTCCTAAACGGTTAGCTCCGTGATCAGAGAAGTTAGCTTCTCCTACTACGAAACATCCAGGAATTGTTGATTGTAAGTTGTAGTCAACCCAAACACCACCCATTGTGTAGTGAATTGCTGGATAGATACGCATTGGATTTTCGTATGGATTCTCATCTGTAATTTTCCAATACATTTGGAATAAGTTTCCATATTTCTCTTCAATCCATTTTTTACCTAATTTCTCGATTTCAGCATCTGATGGATTTTGATCTCCGTTTGCGAAAGCAACCTCACGACCTTTTTTCTTGATCTCATCTGTAAAATCTAAATAAACTCCTTCTCCAGTTTCATTTGCTTCAATACCATAACCAGCATCACAACGCTCTTTTGCAGCACGAGATGCAACGTCACGAGGAACTAAGTTACCAAATGCAGGATAACGTCTTTCTAAGTAGTAATCTCTGTCTTCTTCTTTGATATCAACTGCTTTTTTCTTACCAGCACGGATTGCTTCAGCATCTTCTTTCTTTTTAGGAACCCAGATACGACCAGAGTTACGTAAAGATTCAGACATTAAAGTCAATTTAGATTGATTTGTTCCGTGGATTGGAATACAAGTTGGGTGAATTTGTACATAACAAGGGTTAGCAAAATAAGCACCTTTTTTGTGAATTTTCCATGCTGAAGTTACGTTAGAACCCATTGCATTAGAAGATAAGAAATATACGTTTCCGTAACCACCAGTAGCAATAACTACTGCGTGAGCAGAATGTCTTTCGATTTCACCTGTAATTAAATTACGAGCGATAATACCACGAGCTTTACCATCTACAAGAACAATATCTAACATTTCGTGACGGTTGTACATTTGGATGTGCCCTAAGTGGATTTGCTGATTCATTGCTGAATAAGCTCCTAATAATAATTGTTGCCCTGTTTGACCTTTCGCATAGAAAGTACGAGATACTTGTACCCCACCAAAAGAACGATTATCTAATAACCCACCGTAATCACGTGCAAAAGGAACCCCTTGCATTACACATTGGTCGATAATATTACCAGAAACCTCCGCTAAACGATAAACGTTAGACTCACGAGCGCGGTAATCACCACCTTTGATTGTATCGTAAAATAAACGATAGATAGAGTCGTTATCTCCTTTATAATTTTTAGCAGCATTAATACCCCCTTGTGCAGCAATAGAGTGAGCACGACGAGGTGAATCTTGGTAACAGAAAGCTTTTACTTTATATCCTAACTCTGCTAAAGTAGCAGCTGCAGAACCACCAGCTAAACCAGTACCTACAACAATAACATCAATTTTATCACGGTTATTTGGAGCCACTAAGTTTAGGTGTGCTTTGTGTTCGCTCCATTGTTGTGCGATATCTCCTTCTGGAGATTTTGAATCTAATATACTCATTTCTTGATATTATTTAATTATTTAACAAAAAAATGGTAAACAGCGATGAAAATGAAACCTGCTGGAATTAAAATTGAATACCATTTCCCGAAAGCAACAATTACTGGAGTGTATTTGTTGTGTCTTGCACCAATAGATTGGAATGCTGATGCAAATCCATGTTGTAAGTGTAATGATAAAAATACAAATGCAACAATGTAAATTACTAATCTTACAAAACTTAAAGCACCTTCTAATGTGAAAACGTGGTTTAAGTGATCCATAAAGTAATTTCCTTGAGCAAACTCAGGATTTGGAACAATGTAGTGATCAGTAATTGTAGGAACCCAAAAGTCATACAAGTGTAATAATAAGAAAATTAAAATTACAGATCCAGAAACTAACATGTTTCTTGACATCCAAGAAGCATTTGCAGCACCATTATACTTTTGGTAAGCAACTGGTCCACGCGCTTTCTTGTTTTGCGCTTCTAATACAAACCCCATTACAAAGTGGTATACAACACCAATTAATAAAATAGGCTGCATTAAATATTGGATAAAAGGGTTATCACTCATGAAAGCCGAAACTTCATTGAACCCATTCGGATTAATAACAGATAATGCATTAATCACGAAATGTTGTAACAAGAACACGATCAAAAATAACGCTGAAAGCGCCATCGCGAACTTCTTACCAATCGACGATTTTAGTAATGATTCATTTGCCATAAAGCAATTCGTTTAATTTTTTAGATATTTCCACAAATTTAATCATCCCATTGCTCTAATCACAATGAATTATATCATTTCGTTAACAGATTTCAATAGTTTAGAATCATTCTTAGTTAATTAAGACATTTTTAACAATTTTTCTAAATTTTTATTGCTTAATAAATAATTAATTTCTATACTTGCAGTAGAAAAGTAGAACAACTTTTCATAGGTTTAAGTTAGTTAGGTTAATCCTCTTATATTTCTATAAGAGGATTTTTTATTTTTTTAGTTGTAACATTATTCTTTTTTTTACTACAAATAAAGAGCAACAGAATAATAGTTTGAATAATAAAGCAAAAATATTTACCGAATTAGTCGAGAAAAATCAGGGAATTATCCATAAGGTTTGTCGTATTTACACAGACGACAAGGATTCTCATGACGATTTATTTCAGGAAATTGTATTGCAATTATGGCGTTCTTACGATTCCTTCAAGGGAGATTCAAAATTTAGTACGTGGATGTATCGTGTTAGCTTAAACACAGCAATTACATTAATCAGAAAAAAAACAAAATCCAGTGAAACTGATTTTAATGAAGCTCAATTTTTAAACTTAAAATCAGACGACAAAGACGAATTTTTAGAAGAGCGTATCACACTTTTATACGCGGCAATTAGATTATTAAACGACGTAGAACGTGCATTGGTACTGCTATTTTTGGAAGACTTACCTTACAAAGACATTGCCGAAACTTTAGGAATTTCGGAAGTAAATGCACGAGTAAAGATGAACAGAGTGAAGATAAAATTAAAAGAAATAATGTCTAAAATGGAACAATAATGGAGTTAGATGACTTAAAATCAATTTGGGGTTCCATAAAGGAAGAAGAAAAGTTTGATCAAAATCAAATTTTTCAAATGTTGAAGAAAAAATCATCAACAACAATAAAATGGTTATTTATATTCACTTTTTTCGAATTTATCCTTTTTCTTGTCTACAATTTATATGTTTTAATTTCAGGAAAAAATTTTTTTAATAACGAAGTCAAAACATTAGTCGAAGAAAAAACAATTAACAATTACGAGATCGCTTCGGTTTTTAGTATTGTGATTACGTTTGGATTTTTGGTGATGGCTTATCGTTATTTAAAAAAAATAGATCTTAATCAATCTGTGGTCGATTTGATGAAAAACATTATTTCATTTCGTCGATTGGTGAACTTGTTTATTCTTTTCACCGTTTTAAGTTTAATTGTTTCTTCTGCCCCATTCTATTACGAATTAGGCCAATCTATTTATTTGGCAAAACACGCTCATGATATACAGCCAATTGTGAATAATGCTGCTGTTTATGGTTGGATTGCAATAATAACTGCTGTTGCTTTTATTGTGATTATAGGAACGGTTTATTATGGGATTATTTATTTTTTATTTTTAAGAAAACTTCAACAAAACATGAAAGAGTTGAAAGAAATGAAATAAAATCTTATTTTTGTAAACTGAATGAAAAAATTTATCCAATATCTTATGCTAACGATTTCACTGTTTATGACAGTGTATCAGTCTGCGCATATATTGGATCATGCTCTAAATAAAGAGCACAAAGAGCTGAAAGACAAATTCTCTAACGTACACGATCATAGCTGTACAATTTGCCATTTCAATCAACATTTTATAGAAAATGATTCAGAAATTGAGTTATTTGAATGGTCACAATCATTTATCCAAAAAGATAAAACACTTTACACAACTCGTGTAAAACAAGCTGTATTACTTACTCAAAAAAGTCTTCGAGCACCGCCCTACGCAATTTAATTTCAGAAAAAACCACCTTATTTTTTTAACGTTATTAAATTATTGTATTTATGTCAATCAACATAAAATGTAGTATTGCGGCTACATTATTGTGCGGAACTGTGTTTGCACAAAACATTTTCGAAGGTCAAATTATAGATAAAAATCAAAAACCAATTCCTTTCGCAACTGTATACTTCAACAACGAAGAATATCACACAAATGCCGAAGGAAAATTTAGAATTGAGAATTTAAACAAAGGAAATTATCAAGTTCAAATTGATGAGCAAGGTTACGAACCTTTTTCTCAAAATATTACGTTTGATTCTCAACAAAAATTTGTTTTTACACTTACTTTTCACAAAGCATATAATTTAGATGAAGTTACTGTTTTAGGGCATCATCACGATTTTTCAACAGCTAATGTAGAGCGTGTCGATCAATCTTATATTCAAGAAAACTATGCAGGATCATTAGCCAAATCACTTGAAAATATTGCAGGTGTTAATGCTTCTGGAATTGGATCATCAGCTTCAAAACCAATTATTCGTGGACTTGGTTTCAATCGATTAATTGTTGCTGAAAATGGTGTAAAACAAGAAGGACAACAATGGGGAGCCGATCATGGTTTGGAGATTGATGCGCTAAATGTTGAAGATGTCGAAGTGATAAAAGGGCCTGCGGCTTTGGAGTACGGAAATGAAGCTATTGCTGGAGTTATCAAGATTAACAATAACAATTTACCAGCGAAACATTCACTTTCTGGAGAAGCAAAAACTTTATATCAATCAATAAATGATAATTACGGAATTGGATTTAATTTGAAATCTCGTAACGATCATTTTTTCTATAAAATAAAAGGTTCTTATTCTGATTATGCAGACTACAGAACGACTACCGATCGCATTTATTACCTGAATCGCTATTTACCAATTTACAATAAACGTGTAAAAAATACGGCTGGACAAGATTTGAATGCTGAAATACAAACAGGTTATATTGGTGAGAAATTTCGTTCAATTTTAACGGTTTCTAACGTTAATCAGAAAATCGGTTTCTTTCCTGGTTCACACGGAATTCCTTCTGTAGATAGACTTCAAGATGATGGAAATTATAGAAATATCGAATTTCCTTATCAAAAAGTGAATCATTTTAAAGTAATTTCCGAAAATGAATTTCGTTTAAATTCAAAAGACGTTTTAAAATTTTTAGCAAGTTATCAAAACAATCGTCGACAAGAAGTTAGTTCATTTCACACACATTATGCAAATCAACCAGTTCCAACAAAAAATCCTGATTTAGAATTAGATTTTAATTTATCAACGTATGATTCTCAATTAAAATTTGAACATAATCATAGCAAAAATTTCAAAACAATAATTGGCGCACAAGCGCAATTACAAGCCAATAATATTGCCGGTTACAATTATTTATTACCAAAATATGACCGAAATATTTTTAGCGGATTTTTGATTGAAGAATTCAAAAAAGGAAATCGTTGGAAAGTAACTGCTGGTTTACGTTACGATTATTCGACGTTCAAATCGGAAGGTTATTTTGATGAATTTCTTTACAATTATTTGATTGAAAAAGGTAATTCTGAAGGCATTGCAGATTATTATGCAAATCGTAGCAAATCAATCGATCGTAGTTTCAGTAATTTAAACGGAATGATTGGTGCAACTTTTCAACCAAATGATTTATGGGATTTCAACTTGAATGTTGGAACAAATTTCCGTTTACCAACCGCTATAGAATTGGGTTCTAACGGAATTCATCACGGTAGTTTTAGACATGAACGAGGTGACGAAAATCTTGATATAGAAAAAGGAATTGCTGTAGATTTCAAATCTGTTTTTCACAAAAATGATTGGAATATTTCGCTAAGTCCGTATTTATATTATTTCAGCAATTATATTTTCTTAAAACCTTCGGGACAATTTTCGATTCTTCCTCATGGTGGACAAATTTATCAATATACACAAAGCAAAGCTTTGTTGACTGGTTTTGAATTTGAAGTTCGTAAGAAAATCAACGAAAATTTTGATGCAAATCTTGTGTACGAATATTTATACAATCGACAAATTACGGAAAATAAAAAATTCGGAAATTATCTTCCTTTCACTCCTGCAAATAATTTATTTGGACAAATTAATTATAAAATCAATCAAAATATTGCATTTTTAGAAGGTTTGAGCTTTTTTGCAAATGGAAAATATACATTTGAGCAAGATAAAATTGCACAAAATGAAGATATCACTCCAAGTTATTTCTTGGTTGGAATTGGAGGAAAAACGAAACTTAAATTCAATAATTTTAGTGCAAATTTAAGTGTTCAGGTTTCTAATTTATTCAATAAAAACTATTACAATCACACCAGTTTTTATCGTGCATTGCAATTACCAGAACAAGCTCGAAACATACAAATTATGTTAGGAATTCCGTTCGGAAAATAGTTGATACATGAAAAAGAAACATCCTATTTTTGGACTTTTCTTTAGTATTATTCTTTTTTCGATTCCAACTTTTAATCAATTACATTTTTCTTTAATCGATCATTCACAAGATTTTTCGAATCAAAAGAAAGAAATTATTCATCATCAATGTAATCATTTCACCTATTACTCTGTCTTTATTGACACGCATGATGAACCAAAAATAGAATCAAAACCGAACGAAGAATTTTACAGTAAAGAAAGTTTTGAACAAGTAGAAAAAATTAAACATTCTACAATTGAATATCATTTTACACGAGGTCCGCCTCAGGATTTTGTTTATTAATAAATCAACCAAAATCTTAAAAAAATAATATTCAATTCAAAAAAAATAAAACAATGAAAAATTCAATTTTAAACTATTCATTTATAACATTATCAGCATTATTCATTACATCTTGTTCATCAGATGATTCTTCATTAGATACAACAAAACCTGAAATTAATTTGATTGCACCTAAAGACCACGATGAATTTCATTTAGGCGAAACCATCTCAATTGATGCTATTTTGAAAGACAATGTAGAATTGGGAACGGTAAAAATTGAAATTCATTCCGCAGAAGATGGTCATCAACACAGAACAGCAAATGTTAATTGGACGTATGATGCAGAAGAAGCTATTCCAGCAGGAAAAACTGAGCACACATTAAGTCATAAAGTAAATATTCCTACAGAAGGAATTACGGAAGGACATTATCACTTAGGATTATTCTTAATTGATCGCGCTGGAAATCAAACGCAATCTTTTATCGAAATCGTTGTAGGTGAAGATTACGACCATGATCACTAAAAAAAAAATTTGAAAACGTCCGAAATTTCGGGCGTTTTTTTATGTGCATTGTTAAAAGAATACTATTTTAGCACTCTTCAATTATATCAAAACAAAAAAATGATTGCAATAGCAGATAGTGGTTCTACTAAAACGGATTGGGTAATTTTAGATAGCGACCTTAATGAAGTTTTTAGAACAAGTACAATTGGATTTAATCCGTATTTTGTAACAGCAGAAGATATTACGACTGAATTACAAAAAAATGAAGATTTTGCACCTGTTGCAAATGATTTCGCAAAAATCTTTTTTTATGGTGCTGGAACTTCCAGCGAAACAATGCATGCTGTTGTTAAAGAAGGTTTACAAAACTTCTTTACAAATGCTGAATTTGTAATAGACCATGATTTATTAGCCGCTTGTTATGCCACTTACATGGGAAAACCTGCAATGGTCTGTATCTTAGGAACAGGTTCTAACTCTTGTTATTTCGATGGAACAACAATGCGTGAAGAAACAAAATCTTTAGCTTATATCTTAGGAGACGAAGGTTCTGGAAATGACTTAGGAAAACGTGTATTACGCGCTTTTTATACAAAAAAAATGCCTCCACATTTAGCAAAAGCTTTTGATGATTATTATAAATTATCTGTAGATGAGTTAAATAAAAATGTGTACCAAAATAAATTTGCAAATACATATTTAGCTTCTTTCAATAAATTTGTTGTTGAACATAAAAATGATCCATTTATTCAGAAAATTATTTATGATGCGATGTCTTCTTTTATCGAATATCAAATTATGCCTTACGAAGAAGCTCGTCATTCTGAATTAAATTTTATTGGTTCAATTGCTCATATTTACGAAGATGTTATTCGTTCAGTTGCGGCAGAATATCACTTAACAGTTGGTCATATTATTAGAAAACCAATTGATAATGTTGTTGATTATCACAAAAAATATTTGATTAAATAAGCATGGCAGCTCAACCAAAAATAGCGGTAATTTCTTACAATACTCCTCATCGCAAAACACAAGATGTTTTGCACGGATTAAAAGCTAAAGGTTATCAAAATGTAAAAATATTTGCTTTGCCTTTTGTACAAAGAGAAAATCCGTTCAAACCAATTTATCAACATCGTCCAAGTAAAGCGATTCAAGTAAATTTAGATGATTACTGTAATAATTTTGGTTATAATTTCGATTTGACAACTGCTGAAACGTTGAATAATCAATTAAACGATTATAAAGCTGAATATGTAATTATTGCAGGTGCGGGATTATTACCAGATGAGTTGGTTGACAATCATAAAATTATCAATACACACCCAGGTTTTTTACCTTTGACAAGAGGTTTAGATTCATTAAAATGGGCAATCACAAAAGGAGTCGAAATTGGTGTTACAACTCATTTTGTAGACACAGAAGCCGATGCTGGCTTTTTGATTGAACAACAATATGTTCCTGTTTACGGGAATGATACGTTTCATTCTTTGGCTAATCGTCAATATGAAACAGAAATTGAAATGTTAGTTAATTCGATTGAATTAATACCAACACTTTCAGAATTCAAATCACTTTCATCAAATGAATTTGAAGCGACGCGCAGAATGCCAAAAGCTATTGAAGAAAATTTGATGCAAGCATTTGACACTTACAAAGAAAAATATAAAAGGGATTAAAAATTTTTTAGAAAAAAATTAAAAAGCTAACCGAATTGGTTAGCTTTTTTGTTGAATCTATTTTTTAATTTGATTTTACTATCTTTAATAAAATAATTAAGATGAACAAAGAAAAACCTTTGAGCGAATTAACATTAGAAGAATTAAATGAAAAAAGAAAAAAAGTTAATAAACTTAATCTTAGCATTCAAATTCCTTTATTACTCATTGCAATCGTTTTATTAATTCTGAAGATGACAAACAAATATGATATCAATGTAACATTCGTTATTTTATTATCATGTTCTGTAACTTTTATTCCTCTTATAACAGGTTTAGCGAAAATAAATGCAGAAATCAATACCAGAAAAAAAGCGAATCAATGAGTTTCTTTTCTCTTTTTCCTAAGATGTAAAATTCCTTTGATTGGATTATAAATCATAATAAAAACCATCATTACAATTCCGAAATAAAATAAGGTTCTAAAAATTTGAATATCTGCGATCAACAAAGCTTGATTATACAATTGAGATTTTAGATTGCTTGCTGTCAAACTGATAGACTCATTTACTAAATGAGTTGTATCGTGTTTATTGAATAGATTATTCCATTGTTCTTGAAAAATTGTATTGGTAATATCTAAATTTTTCGTCATCAAAAATTGATGTTTAGTCGTCAAGAAAAGAATTGCATTTTGCATAATCGAAAAACTAATTGTTGACGACCAATAACGCATTGCAACTGCTGCTTGCATGGTATTCATAGAAAAATTAGCATGTACAGAACATACCATATATTGCAAAATTGGCGCAAACAACATTCCTTGTCCCATTCCTTCCATCAACAATGGCGGAATAACTGCATTCGGACGAGTATCTGGAACCAAAATGTAACTAAACCACAACATAGCAAACGTTAAACAAAAAAAACCTCCAAAAAACACATACTTATATTGCGTTTGAAATTGTGTTATGATGTAATAAGCAAACAATGCTCCAATATAAATTCCGGCACAATTATAATATTGTATTTGCAAAACAAACTCCCAATTCCATTTCCAAACAACATTCATCACTTGATAAATGTTACTCATACTCGATTTGAAAATATAAAATGTAAAAAACAACAACATACCTACAATAACTCTTTCGGAACGAAGAATCTCGAAATGGAAAATTGGTTTTTTAGACGTTAATTGTTGCAAAATAAATAAGCCTGAGAAAATAAACATTGCAGCAAACGCAATAACGATATAAAGCGATTCGAACCAATAATATCTTTTACCATAAATCAATAAAAAAGCTCCTGCTATTAATGACATCATCATCAAAAAATAACCCGCCAAATTTAACTGATACAATGGTTTTTTGGGATACAATCTACCATGACTAAAGAGAAAAACATAAATCAATAACGATAAAACATGAAAAAAGATGACAGTATAAATCACCATATTGAAATTATAATTTTCGATGGCAAATTTTACAATAGAGGTTGTATATTTATCAGCCGTCATCATAAATCCATACAAAAACGTATTTCCTAATAATCGTCCATATTCGCCTTTTATACGCGACATAATTAGCGGAACAATAATACATCCTTCGAGATAAGATGTTGTTCCTTGTATCACACGAAGTAAATAAATCAATTGCGTATTTGTTGTCAACGAAATTATTAACATTAATATAATATTGATAATAGTCATAAACAATAAATAAGAGCGAATATTAAAGAACTGAAAAAGCCGTTCGTTAATAAAAAGTCCACAAACAATTGTGGCGTAAGCCAAAGAAAAAATGAATTGTAAATCGTCTACATCAACATCTAGAAATGAAGCTGTAAATGTACTATTCATATTGAAAAGTGAGAGAATCATCACATGCGGAATCAACGCGGCAATGAGAATTGGAAGCACCAATTTTTCTGGTATCCATTTCTTGAAAATGGGATGTTGATTGTGCATTGAGTTATTTATTCAATTTTACAATCAAGTTCAAAACATTCATTCGAAAGTTTGTCTAATTAAAAATATTTTATTGATTTCGTGATTATCTTACCTAAAAAGTAAAAAAAGGAAGCTGCCTGAGAAAAGTCAAAAGGCTAAAATGTGATTCTGAATAATAAATCGTTAAAATACGATGATTCATTTTATAAAAATATAACAAATTTAAAATCAATAAAATACAACTAACATTTATTAAAACAATTAATCATTTTTCGTTTGATTTATTTTGATGGCAAAAGTAAGTGCTAGCGCATAAAAACAAGTTGATTATTTGAGAATAAAATTTGTTCATTTAAGCCATTTATAAATTTAAAAAACTTTAAAATATGACCTTTCTACAGGATAATTTTGATAAAATATTCATTTTAAAAAATTTGTCATAAAAAAAAACGTACTTGATTCTATTAAATCAAATACGCCAATTAAATAAAAAAGTAATATATAAAAATTATTTTAACGATGTAAAAGTCTATTTTTTATCGGTTGATAAAGAATTACAAAAATCGCAGCGATAATTCCCACAACAAACAATGTTCGGAAAATCTCTATATTACTAACCAACAAAGCTTGGTTATACAATTTTGCTTTTAAAGCTGCGGCAGTAATACTTTCTGCTTCGTTTGGAAGATGACTCGCAATATTTTTATTGAACAAACTATTCCATTGTTGTTGGAAAATCGGACTCGTTTTGTCTAAATTTTTGGTCATCAAAAATTGATGTTTAGTCGTCAAGTATAAAATTGCATTTTGCATCAGCGAAAAACCAATTGTTGTCGTCCAAAAACGAATCGCCGTACCTGCTTGCGCCGCACTACCAGTAATAGAAGGATGTACAGAACCTGTAATATACAACACTAATGGCGTAAAAATAACACCTTGCGCAATTCCTTCTAATATCAGCGTTGGCGCTACTGCCTCGACTTTTGTATCTGGATAAAACAAGTAACTAAACCACAACATGCTCATGGCTAAAAGTACAAATCCAAGAAAAAATATTTTTCTAAAATCAACTTTATTTTTAACCATGAAAAATGAAAATACAATACCAATGATGGAACCTGCTACATTAAAATATTGAATCTGCAACACATATTCCCATTGCCATTTCCAAACTGTTGACATGACTTGGTAAATATTGCTCATCCCAGCACGCAAAGTATAGAAAACAAAAAACATTAATATTCCTAAAATGACACGTTCTGATCTGAAAATCTCAAAATGAAACAAAGGTCGTTTGGCTGTTTTTTGATGCAATAAAAATAAGCCACTAAAAACGAGTGTTGATGCAAATGCTGTGATAATAATTGGCGATTCGAACCAATAATATTTTTTCCCATAAATCAAGAAAAACGCGCCAGAAATTAGGGAAATAATCATCAAGAAAATTCCTCCTAAATTTAATTGATACAATGGTTTTTTAGGAAACATTCTGTTGTGATTAAAGAAAAATACATAAATAATTAATGCTACAACATGAAAACTCATAATCGTATACACCATCATATTGTGGTTATAATTCTCAATCGCAAACTTCACGATAGAAGTCGTAAATTTATCACCTGTTAACATTACGCCATACAAAAACGAATAAGCAATCAATTTTGAATGTTCACTTTTAATATTCGACATAATGATTGGCAACAAAATACAACCTTCGAAAAGCGATAAAGGTCCTTGAATAAAACGCAGAATCAAAATCAATTCTGTATTTGTCGTTAATGTCATTCCAAACAATACCAAAATGTTAAGCATGGTCATTGTTAGCAAATAACTTCTGATATTGAAAAAGTGAAAAAATCGAACGTGAATAAATAAGCCACAAACAATAGTGGCATACGCCATCGAAAAAAGGAACTGCAAATCGTCGACCTCCAAATCCAAAAATGATGCTGTAAACGTACTATTCATGTTGAATATAGTCAAAATCATCAAGTGTGGAAATAGCGCAAGGATAAAAATTGGCACAACCAATTTTTGCGGAACCCATTTATTAAATATTGAATTTTGTTGTGACATTTATTTAATTTACTTTTTCTGCGGAAACATTTACATTCATTCCGGTACGTAATTTTTCGTTGTTTTTAGACTCTTTCAGAATTATTTTTACAGGAAAACGTTGTTCAATTTTCACGAAGTTTCCTGTAGCATTATCAGGTTTAATCAAAGCAAACTCAGACCCAGAAGCTGGCGAAAGTGATTCAATTTTTCCTTCAAACTCAATGTATTTGTAGGCATCAGCTTTTATAATAACTGGTTGATCCAAATCGATTTCTCCAATTTGCGTTTCTTTAAAATTTGCAACAATCCATTTCTCTTTCGAAACTACTTGCACCAAGGCCTGCCCTTCTTTTATTAACTGACCTTCTTGTATATTTTTTGTTCCAACCCAACCATCGTAAGGTGCTACAACATAGGTATATGAGAGAATAAGTTTAGCATCGTTCAATTGGGCTTTTCGTTGTAAAATTTGAGTTTTTGCAGGCGCAACTTTTGTTTGTTCTGCAGACGCACTAACATTCACGGCATTACGTTGTTGTTCCAAAGCACTCAAACTTGCTTTTGCTTGTTTATATTTCGCTTCAACTTCTTCAAACTGTTGCACGGTTGCAGCATCTTCTTGCACTAAATTTTTGAAACGATTATAATCTTTTTCAGTTCTCCAAACCTCTATTTTAGCAGCTTCTATATTTGCATTAACAATATTAACATCACTTGATTTTGTATCTACCGCTTTTTCATATGTTAAAACAGATTGCGAAGTCGATTCTAAATTTGCTTCTGCAATATCAATCTGGTTCTGAAATTCTCTATTGTCAATCACAACAAGCGTATCACCTTTGTGTACAAATTGATTTTCTTCGAAATTTACTTTTTTGATAAAACCAGAAACTTTACTCGAAACTGGCGTAATATATTGTCGCACTTGCGCGTCATTTGTATTGACATGTGAACTCGAAAAGAAATAAAACCAAGCTACTGCAGTGATTCCTATGATAATAAAAATCCAAGCAATCGCAGAAAGCGTTCTATTCATTCGTTTTTCTCCTTTTGTCTGTTGTTTTCCCATTTTTATAAGTTTCCTAAAATGTATTGTAATTGATAGTATTTTAATTGTTTGTTAATTTGCAATGAAATCAAATTCGATTGAGCTTCTAAATAAGCGTTATCCGCATCGATAAGTTCTGTAATCAAACTCAATTTGTTGACATATTTTGTTCTAACAATTCGATAATTTTCTTTGGCTTGACCAATTGCATCTTCCGCAATTTTTATTTTATCGATCGATTCTTCTAATCGTTTATTCGCTGCAAAAACATCATGTCGAATTTGTTCTTCTTTCTCTTCTATTTCTAATTTTGCAATTGAAATGTTACGATCTGCGATTTGCATTTTTTGTTTATTCTTGAAAAAATTACTCAACGGAATCGAAACATTTACACCAACAGAACCAAATCTGTACAAATATTCTTCTGGTGGAAAAAACATAAAGTTTGGATAATTATATCCATATTCCGCTCCAGCAGTTATTTTTGGTAATGTATTAGCTTTGGTAATTTTCTTATCAATTTCTTTCAAATTCAAATCATCTTTCGCAATTTTCAAGCTTTCACTTTGATCTATTGCTTCCAAAATCATTTCATCAACCAAACCCAAATGCTCTTCATTTGTAAACAAATCATTGGTGTCAATATGCATTTCTTGATTTTCTGGTAAGGCTAAAATTGTTTTGATTTGATGTTCAATAATCGAAATTTCATTCGCCAATTCTGTAAAAGACATTTTATGATTTGACAATTGCAATTCTGTTCTCAAGACTTCGTTGTAGGTTACCAAACCATTTTTTTTCAAGGATTCTGTTTGTTTAATCACAACCGAATCTTCTCTCATTTTATCTGAAATTAACTTTTGTTGTTCTTGCAAATGCAACGCTTGTAAATAAGCTGTGATGATTTGCATTCTCAATTCTCGTTCATCTTTTCGAACTTGCAGTTTCGAAATATTAGTTTCTATTTCAGATTTTTTCTCATCATTTTTTAATTTACCACCTAAATAAATTGGAATTTCTGCCGAAAGTGTAAAATCGTATTTCACTCGAGGAACAGCATATTTTGTAGAAGGTTTTAGAAAACCGTCTTCATATTGGCGTAAATTACTCAAAACATGAAAACCAGTATGAAAGTCTACATCTGGCAATTTCTCATTTTTAAGATCTTTCTCTTTTAATTCAGCAATATTAGTTTTTAAAGCGCTAATTTGTAATTTTTTATTATTTTGAAGTCCAATTTCAATTGCTTTGCTTAATTTCAGTTGGTTATAGTCTATTTCATTTTGAGCATAACTCAACCCACTCAGCATTAACAACAATGTAAGCAACTGATATTTAACGAATTTAAATATCATTTTGTATTATTTATAAGTCTGTTATTGATTTTTAGTGATGCAAAGTTACATTCAAAACACCTTTACCCTCTTGATAAAAAAAGAAAATAATTTGCTCATTTACGCCAAAATAAAGTAATTTGCAAAAGCAAAAATATTTCACTTTATAAAAGTATAAAACAATGTTGTTTGATCAGTTTTTTTTTAACGAAGTTGACAAATCTAAAGTCCATTTTTACATACAACATGCACATTTAGATACGATAGGAACGCGCGTACATGAACACAAAAAAGCACAATTATTATATGCAGAAGGCGGAATTGTACATGTTTTTGTAAACGACAAACATTGGTATTTGCCTGCGCGTTGTTTTATGTGGATTCCTGCAAATACGCCACATTCTATCTTAACGAATAGTAAAACAGGCGATTTGTATAACTTTTATTTCAAGACCGAAAAAGAAGAAAACGATTTTTATTCGATTACAAATATTTATTACACGAATGAGTTGTTAAGGGAAATGATTTTGTACACCAAAAATTGGAGTGGATCAATTTCGGAAAAAGATCCTGCAAAATATGATTTTGTAAAAGCCATACGATCTATTCTACCCGAAATGGAATCGAACAAATTACCTGCTTTTATTCAGCATCCATTTCCAAAAGATCAGAAACTGATTGATATTGCTCGATTTCTGATGAAAAATATCGAGAAAAACTATACAATAGATGAAGTTGCGCAACAATTTGGTTTGAGCACGCGAACATTATCTCGAAAATTCAAAGATAATATGGGAATTAATTATGTTCGATTTTTACGCGCATTACGTATCACAAAATCATTGGAATTGATTGCTGAAAATAAATACAATATGTACGAAATCGCAATGTTAGTTGGTTATAATTCGTTGTCATCTTTCAGTAATATTTTTCAGAAAGTTTCAGGAATTCGACCAACAGAATATGCGCAATTATTACACACAAAAAAACAATAACTTAAGATAAAAACTATGATTATTAAAGCTTTTGCCGGAAGTAACAGCTCTACTTCTATCAATAAACAACTCGTAACTTATGCTTCTTCTTTATTAAACAAAGATCAAATTGAGATTTTAGATTTAGATGACTTTGATATTCCTACTTTTGATATTGATATAGAAAAAGAACAAGGTTTTTCTGATGAAGTAAAACGATTTTATCAAAAACTTGTTGATTCTGATATTTTACTTATTTCATTAGCAGAACATAATGCTTGCATTACAGCAGTTTTTAAAAGCTATATGGATTGGTGCTCAAGAATTAATTATAAATTTCTTGAAGGAAAAAAGGTCTTCGTTATGAGTACATCTCCTGGTGGTTATGGAGCTAAAAACTCTTTAGAAATAGGTTCTAAATTAATTACAAAATTGGGAGGTGACATTTTAGTCGATTTCTCTTTGCCTAAATTCAACGAAAATTTTGCAGAAGATAAAATCACTAATGAAGAATTAAACAGAGAATTGATTCTTAAAATTGATGAATTTAGAAAAAAAATATAAGTTTTTATCTTTTCCTAACATAGGTCAATAAAATTTATGGTTGCTTGCAATAACTTTGCTTCATCAAAAATGAAAATACTCAATAAGAATATGAAAATTTTAGCTTTCGCTGGTAGTAACAGCAAAAAATCAATCAATAAAGAATTATTAAATTATACTTTAAATCAAATCGAAAATGCAGAAATCGATTTAGTTGACATCAATGATTTCGAGATGCCTATCTATTCTATTGACCGTCAATTAGAAAATGGATTTCCACAAGAAGCGCAGGATTTTTACAATAAAATCAAAGATGCAGAAGGTGTTGTAATTTCTTTGGCAGAACATAATGGAAACTTTTCTGTTGCATTAAAAAATATTTTGGATTGGGTTTCTCGTATCGAAATGCCATATTTGAAAGATAAAAAATTGTTGTTATTAAGTACATCTCCAGGTGCTTATGGTGGAGGAAATGTAATGGAAGTTGCAACAAAATATTTTGGAATGTTTGCAAGCGGAGAAATTGTAGCAAGCACAACTTTCCCATCTTTCAACGATAATTTCCAAAATAACGAAATTGTAAATGAAGAATTAAAAAATAAAGTATTAGCGCAAGTTAGTATCTTTCAAGAAGCTTTAACTATTGTTGAAGCTTAATTGAAAATGTATGTATTAAAAAAAGGTCTTTCGTTCGAAAGACCTTTTTTTTGTTATCAATTTAATTTACATTTATCTCGTAAGTGATATCAATTCCTCCATTTGCAAGCATATCATGTACACTACAATACTTCTTAACCGCTAATTCAGCAGCCTTATTTGCTTTATCTAAATCAATATTTCCTTTTAAGAAAAATTTGATATGAATATTTGTAAAAATATTTGGAATTTCATCTCGACGCTGACCTTCAACCTCAACTTTAATATCTTCAATTTCTTGGCGTTGTTTCTTCAAAATTTCATTCAAATCAAAAACACTACAACTTCCCAAAGCAATCAAAACCAACTCCATTGGGCGAACTCCTTTTCCTTCTCCTCCAATCGATTCAGGTCCATCAATATTTACTTTTACCGAAGAACTTGACGCAGTCGCTTCATAGTGAGAAGCCTGATTTACTCTATTTAATTCAATTTTCATCTTATTTCTTTTAAAGTATAAAAATAATCATTCTCTAAAGATTTATTCTAATATTTGATTGAATAATGATTTTCTGAATAAATTTAGCTAAATTTAAATTCAATTATAGAAATTTTTGAAGTAGATCGAAGCACAAAATAGCAACAAAGGCTGTCTCGCGACAGCCTTTATATTTTTTAATCACTTTATAATTTAAACAGTATGATATTTAAAACTTTGTTCGTTTTTAATTGTTTTCACTGATTCGTAAATCAACTCGATGACATTTTTTACATCAGCTTGATGAACCATTTCTACAGTTGTGTGCATATAACGCAAAGGCAACGAAATTAAAGCTGAAGGTACACCACCATTACTATATGCAAAAGCGTCTGTATCCGTTCCTGTTACACGAGAACTTGCAGCACGCTGAAAAGGAATATTGTTTTTCTCAGCTGCATCAATAATTAATTCGCGTACATTATTTTGCACAGCAGGCGCATAATAAACAACTGGGCCATCACCACATTTTTGCTCACCTTCTTTCGATTTTGTAATCATTGGTGTCGTTGTATCATGTGTAACATCAGTAATAATCGCAACATTTGGTTTGATTGTTTGCGTAATCATTTCCGCGCCACGCAACCCTACTTCTTCCTGAACCGCATTTACAACGTATAAACCAAAATCTAATTGATCTTTATTTTCTGCCAATTTACGCGCAACCTCAGCAATCATAAACCCTCCCATTCTATTGTCTATTGCACGACAAACAAAATAACGATCGTTCAATGTAAAAAATTCATCAGGATAAGTAATCACACAACCAACGTGAATTCCAAGTTCAAGAACTTCTTCTTTCGATGTACAACCTGTATCAATCCAAATTTTATCTGGAGTTGGCGCTTCATCTTTTCCTGCTTGACGCAAATGAATTGCTGGCCAACCAAAAACTCCTTTTACAATTCCTTTTTTGGTATGAATATTAACCACTTTAGAAGGTGCTATCATATGATCTGATCCTCCATTACGAATCACATAAATCAATCCATCATCAGAAATATAATTCACAAACCAAGAAATCTCATCAGCATGGGCTTCAATCACAACTTTATACTTCGCTTCAGGATTTATTATACCATAAGCAGAACCGTAATTATCTGTTTTTACTTCATCTACATATGGTTTGATATAATCCATCCAAACTTTTTGTCCTTCACTTTCAAAACCTGTAGGTGAAGCTGTATTTAAATATTTTGTCAAAAAATCCAAAGATTGTTGATCAAACAAATTATTTGTACTCATTTTAGTTTATTTATCTAACAAATGTACTAATTTTAGGAACAATTTTTGAACTAA
Organism: Empedobacter sp. UBA7252; assembly: GCF_002472765.1. NCBI lineage: Bacteria > Pseudomonadati > Bacteroidota > Flavobacteriia > Flavobacteriales > Weeksellaceae > Empedobacter > Empedobacter sp. UBA7252. The sequence continues at coordinate 37,822 of NZ_DKSQ01000087.1, read as the reverse complement.
TTCTGATATGAAATTTTATATCTATCATATAACTTTACTACTTACTTTTGTTGGATTATCTAATGTTAATGCTCAAATTTTTGGGTTAGATTTAGGTGGAAAAAATCCTGCACAAGAAATTAAAAATGATTCAATTAATTTAGATGAATTTGCGTTTAATCCTTTAGACACAATACATCTTAATGAAATGAATAGTTATTCGGTTCATTTAAAAACTGATTTAGAAAAAAAATATTATTTATGGCTAAGAAAGCGTGTTCGCGATGTTTGGCCGTATGTAAGAACTGCTGTTAGAGAATATAATTATGTATCAGACACCATTCAAACAATGGATAAAAGACGAGACAAAAAACGTTTTATTAAATCTCGCCAAAAGGATTTGGCTGATCAATTTGAGAATCAATTAAAAAATATGTCAAGTTCTCGTGGACAAATTCTTACTAAATTAATCTATAAAGAAACAAATAAAACAACATACGATATTATAAAAGAATTACGTGGCGGATTGAATGCTTTTCTTTATCAAGCAGCAAGTGGCGCGTTTAATATTGATCTAAAACAAACTTATGATCCGAAGCGAACACGAGAAGATTTGTATATTGCGGTTATTCTTCAACGAGATTTTGCAGACGGAACGTTAAAACCTGTCGACGAAGATTAATTTATCTTTCATACTACCAATTATAATAATATTCTGATTTTTTATTATATTTGATTTAATAAAGGGAAAAACGTGGGAAACAATATAAAAAGAATTGGTGTATTAACCTCTGGAGGTGATGCGCCTGGAATGAATGCGGCCTTACGTGCCGTTGTAAGAGCATGTAAGTACTACGATATCAAATCAGTAGGGATTCGTCAAGGTTACGAAGGTTTGATTAACAATGATATGATTGAACTTGGACCTCGTTCAGTGAAAAATATTATCAATCAAGGTGGTACAATTCTTAAAACTGCTCGTTCTTTAGAATTCAAAACTACAGAAGGTCGTCAAAAAGCATACAATCATCTAAAACAAAATAACATTGATGCTTTAGTTGTAATTGGTGGAGATGGTTCTTTTACTGGAGCAAATATCTTTCATCAAGAGTTTGGTGTTCCATTTATTGGAATTCCAGGAACAATTGACAATGATATTTTCGGAACAGATTTTACAATTGGGTACGATACAGCTTTGAATACTGTAATTGATGCAATTGATAAATTAAGAGATACTGCTACATCACATGATCGTGTATTTTTTGTGGAAGTAATGGGACGCGATGCAGGTTTTATTGCTTTAAATAGTGGAATTGCTTCAGGTGCACAAGATATTTTGATTCCAGAACAACGTGATAGTGTCGAAGAATTATGTTCTTCTTTAGAACGTTCAGAAAAATCTGGAAAAAAATCAAGCATCGTTGTAGTTGCAGAGGGTGAAAAATTAGGTGGAGTTTTTGAATTAGCAAAACAAGTACAAAATCGTCATCCAGAATATGATATTCGTGTAACAGTTTTAGGACACATACAGCGTGGTGGTTCTCCATCTTGTCACGATCGTGTTTTAGCAAGTCGTTTAGGAATTGCTGCTGTCGAAGGTTTACTAGAAGGTAAAACAAATCTTATGGCTGGTATTCGCTCTAATAAAGTTGTATTTACAGCGATAGATGAAGCCATCAAAAAACACAATGAGATTGACGAAGAGTTAATCAAAGTAGCTAATATTTTAGCGATTTAAACATTTAATATAAAGGGAAATTATATATACTATGTCAAAAATTAAAATTGGAATCAACGGATTCGGAAGAATTGGTAGCCTTGTTTTCGGGGTTGCTATTGAGAGAAACGATATTGAAATCGTAGGTATTAACGATTTAGTAGACGTTGATTATTTAGCTTATATGCTAAAGTATGATTCAGTTCACGGAAAATTTAACGGAGAAGTTAAAGTAGAAAACGGAAACTTAATTGTTAATGGACAAACAATTCGCGTTACAGCTGAAAGAGACCCAGCGAACTTGAAATGGGACGAAGTTGGAGCTGATATCGTAATCGAAGCAACAGGTTTATTCTTAACAAAAGAAACTGCAGGAAAACACATTGAAGCTGGAGCAAAAAAAGTTGTTTTAACAGGTCCTTCTAAAGATGATACCCCTATGTTTGTAATGGGTGTTAACCACGAATCTGTAACAGCAGAAGACACAATCGTTTCTAATGCTTCTTGTACAACAAACTGTTTAGCACCATTAGCAAAAGTAATTCACGAAAATTTCGGAATTGTGGAAGCTTTAATGACAACAGTTCACGCAACTACTGCAACTCAGAAAACAGTTGACGGACCATCAATGAAAGATTGGAGAGGTGGACGTAGTGCAATGGTAAACATCATTCCTTCATCTACTGGAGCTGCGAAAGCAGTTGGAAAAGTAATTCCAGAATTGAACGGAAAATTAACAGGAATGTCTTTCCGTGTACCAACTGTTGATGTCTCTGTAGTTGATTTAACAGTTAAATTAGCAAAAGAAACAAACTACGACGAAATCAAAAAAGTAATGTGCGAAGCTGCTGAAGGAGATTTGAAAGGAATTGTAGGATACACAGAAGATGCTGTTGTTTCTCAAGATTTCGTAGGTGATACAAGAACATCTATTTTCGATGCAGAAGCTGGTATCATGCTAAACCCTACTTTCGTTAAGTTAGTTGCTTGGTATGACAACGAAATTGGTTACTCTAACAAAGTAGTTGATTTAGTTCAGCACATCGCAAAGATTTAATTCTTAATTAATAATTAACAAAAAGGCTGTTCTCAATAAATGAATGGCCTTTTTTGGTTTAGACTTCTAAAATTTTAAGAAAATTTTATTCTTTTTTAAGACTTTTTATGACACTGTACCAAAAACTGTGTAAGTATAAAATTCTGCTTGGGTTAAAATCGAGCAGAATTTTTTTTATACATTTAATATTTACATATTTATGGAAACAAAAGACCTATTTCCGGATGATTTTTTCAAACAGTTTAAAACTGGCGATGAACTCCAAAACTTTCTCAAAGACTTACAAAAGCGAGGAATTGAAAAAATGTTAGAAGGTGAGTTAGATGCTCACCTGGATTACGATAAGCATGATTTACGCAAGCAAGAAAATGCGCGTAATGGTTATTCTAGTAAAAAGATAAAAACGAGTTATGGCGAAGAAGAAATAAAGGTTCCTAGAGATCGTGATGCTAGTTTTAATCCGATGCTGATACCTAAACGAAAAAGCATGGTTGAAGGCTTAGAAAACGTCATTGTGTCGCTTTACGCCAAGGGAATGTCCGTTTCTGATATTGAAGAACAGATCAGAGAAGTCTACAATTTTGACGTTTCTCAATCGACCATTTCACGTATAACTGATGCTATAACTTCTGATATCGTAGCTTGGCAAAATCGCCCATTAGAACCTGTTTATCTAATCGTTTGGATGGACGGAATTGTTTTTAAGGTTAGAGAAGGTTCCAAAGTAATTAATAAAACCATTTATATCGCAGTAGGCTTAAAACGCGATGGACGCAAAGAAGTTTTAGGATTATGGTTAGGTAAAAATGAGTCATCATCCTTTTGGATGAGTGTTTTAACCGATATGAAGGCTAGAGGAACTGAAGATATCTTGATTACAGCAACCGATAACTTAAATGGTTTTACCGATACCATACGTACCGTTTTTCCTGAATCTAAAACACAAATATGTGTAGTACATCAGATTCGAAATGCTTGTAAATACGTTGTTTGGAAAGATAAGAAACAGTTTACTGCTGATATGAAAGAAATCTACAACGCGCCAACTAAACAGGCTGCTGAAGCTGCTTTAAATGATTTTGCTTCTAAGTGGGAACATAAATATTCTTATGCCATCCAAAGCTGGAAAAACAACTGGGAAGACCTTACGGTTTTCTTTGAATTCCCCATAGATATTAGGAAAATCATATACACCACCAATCTAATTGAGAATCTAAACGGTAAAATAAGGAAGTACACTAAAAATAAATTATCCTTCCCTACAGATGAAGCTGTTATGAAATCCGTATATTTGGCTGTGAGAGAAGCAACTAAAAAATGGTCAATACCAGTAAGAAACTGGGGAGTTATTATTGATCAATTTTTAATCCTATATCAAGAAAGGGTTAGACTCTAAAAAGTAGAACCTAACCCAAGCTTAATTTTTGAACTTACACACTTTAAGAGACAGTCCTCTTTTTATGTTAATTCACTTGTTTTGATTCAAACTTTGACTATATTTGAATCACTTATAAAAAAACAAGAAGCCTATAGATAAAAAAATCTACTTACTAAACCAAATTATCTACCTTATGAATTACGAAGAAGACTCATTGCTAATCAAAGACTATGTTGATGGTAATGAATATGCTTTAGAAATTTTAATTGAGAAGTATAAAAGTAGAATCTATAGTTTCATTTTCTCAAAAGTTTTAGACAAAGATATCACTGAAGATATTTTCCAAGATACTTTCATAAAAGTTATTCTTACACTAAAAAGTGGCGGATATAATGAAGAAGGAAAATTTTTACCTTGGCTAATGCGTATTGCGCATAATTTAACTATTGATTATTTTCGAAATATTAAGAAAATGCCTGCTGTTAGAGAAACTATAGGTAAATATGATGACGAATATAATATTTTCGATTTTATTGGAAATTCTGACGAATGTTCCGAAACCAAAATCATTAAAAAGCAAATTGAAAATGATTTAAGATACCTTGTTACTTTATTACCAAGTGATCAAAGAGAAGTCTTAGAACTGAGAATCTTCAAAGAATTAAGTTTCAAAGAAATTGCGGAAGAAACAAATGTTAGTATTAATACAGCATTAGGAAGAATGCGCTATGCAATTATCAACTTAAGAAAAGTTATCGAAAATAATAACATTATTTTAACAATCGATTAAAAAATAAACTTATCTATTTAACGTTTTTAAAGTAAATAAGTTTTTATGATTGAATTTTACTCAGAAAAATTTGAACCAAAACAATCAACGATTGAAAAATTATTAATGTTTTCAAAATCAATTTCAGCATTGAAATTAAATAACGTGAAGGAAATAATAATCCTAAATTTAAATTAATCGAACACTGCTTTTATCAAATAAAAAATCCTGAAAATATTAAACATTTCAGGATTTTTTTATGCAAATAAATTAATCTTTTCTGAAAATCATAACTCAATTTATAACTATATTGCATCCTATACCACATCAAAAAAATTTTAGTATGACCCTACAAGAATTTAAAAATAGTTTAGATTTACCTTTAATCACTTCACCTATGTTTCTTGTTTCTCGAACTGAATTAGTTGTAGAAGCATGTAAAAATGGTGTATGTGGAACTTTCCCTTCTTTGAATGGAAGAACAGCCGAAGATTTCGAACAAATGTTAATTGATATCACTTCTCAATTAAAACAATTTGAAGATGAAACAGGTAAAAAAGCAGCTCCATTTGGAGTGAATTTAATCGTTAACAAAACAAACCCTCGTCTCGAAGGTGATTTAGCTTTATGTGCAAAATATAGAGTACCGCTTATTATTACGTCGCTTGGTGCTGTAAAACAAGTTGTAGATGCAGTTCATAGTTATGGAGGTTTGGTTTTTCATGATGTGATCAAAAAACGTCATGCGGAAAAAGCTGCTGAAGCTGGTGTAGATGGAATTATTGCTGTAGCTTCTGGTGCTGGTGGACATGCTGGTACGGCTAATCCTTTTGCTTTGATTGATGATATTCGCACTTTTTACGATGGTTGTTTAATTTTAGCAGGTGCGATGAACAACGGAAACGATATCTTAGCAGCTGAAAATATGGGTGCTGATTTTGCATACATCGGAACTCGTTTTATCGCGACAAAAGAAGCCTCTGCGAATCAAGATTATAAAACAATGTTAGTCGATTCTACTTTCGAAGATGTGATTTATACAGATGGAATTTCTGGTGTAAATGCAAATTTCTTGAAACCAAGTATTATACATTCTGGAATTGATTTAGACGAAAAGAAAGAAGAAGATTTTTCGAAATTAATTGGAGGCGATGGACATAAAGCATGGAAAGACATTTGGTCTGCTGGACACGGAGTTTCTGGAATTCATGATATTATTTCAACCGAAGAATTAGTCTATCGAATGAAAAATGAATATAAATGTGCATTAGAACAAAATGTGCAGAAATTAAATAATTTGAAATTTTAAATTTAATAATGAAAACTACTCAAGAACTCATCGAATTAATTTCTCTCAAAAAATTAGAAGAAAATTTATTCGAAGGGAAAAGTTCTTTTATGGGAAGTCCAAATGTTTTTGGAGGACAAGTTGTAAGCCAAGCTTTGCATGCTGCGTATCAAACTGTTCCTTCAGATCGATTTTGCCATTCCCTTCACTCCTACTTTATTTTACCTGGACATTTAGAAAAACCTATCTATTTTGAAGTAGCAAATCTTCGTGATGGAGGAAGTTTTAGTACACGTGTTGTCACAGCAAAGCAAGACAGTGTGCCTATTTTTGTAATGGCTTGTTCCTTTCAGTTGAAGCAAGAAGGTTACGAGCATCAAGAAAAAATGCCTGTTGTAACGCCTCCTGAAGAATTAATGAGTTGGAATGATGTAGCAGAACAATTTGGTTCAGTTTTACCAAAATCAATTATGCGATTTGTCTTAGCAGAGCGTCCGTTAGATTTTAAACCTGTTGAATTTGTGAATCCTTTTGAGAAAAAAGATTATCCTAATTTTAGTAATGTTTGGTTAACTTTTAATGATGTTCCAGAGGATTTACCTTTACCAATTATTCAGCAATTAATTGCGTATAGCTCTGATTACAATTTATTATCAACAGCAATAAAACCTCATGCTTCTAAAGCTCACTTTGGAAACACACAAATGGCCAGCTTAGATCATTCAATTTGGTTTCACCGAGAACCAAATTTGCATGATTGGATATTAGTTAATGTTGAATCTCCAAGTGCAAATGATACAAGAGGTTTTACACGAGGAAATTTATTCAATCGTTCTGGTGAACTAATTTGTAGCGTTGCGCAAGAAGGTCTAATAAGACCAATAGTGAAAGAGAAGGAATAATTTATATTTCAAAAAGTCTTGTAAAAAAATTACAAGACTTTTTCTATTTTATAAACTTAACTTCTAGTTAATCTTATTCTAAATATTTTTGAATTAATATTTACTTAAAAAGAAAAACTTGAAATACTAATATATAACAAAAAAAAAGAGCTAATAATTTAGCTCTTTTATATATTCAATTCTTCACTCTTTCACAATTCTTCCGCCAATAACTGATCACCTTTTTTTCTAACACTTTTATATGCTCTATAACACACATATAAAATAATCAGTACAAAAATAAACGCCAAAGGAGCCAATACAATTGCCGTAATACTTAATACAATAGAACTAAACGTTTCACCTGTATTAACCAAAAAATTTCCAGCTCCCGCAGTTGTGGTGGTCGAAACAGCTCTTGCAGCAGCAGTTGTACCGCTAATCGCAGCCGCAGTTCCTCCTCCTGCTATAATCGCCAAAGCCCAAGTTGCAACTTCGTTCATTTCTGGCATCGTAATTCCAACCGCTATTGTTCCTGCAATTCCAGCTAAGGGAACCGCAATCGTATCCAACAAATTATCAATAATTGGAATATAATAAGCTCCAATTTCCACTAACATCGCTACACCAAGTGTTATAAGAGCTGGTGTACTCCCAACCCACATCCAATTTTCGTCGAGATTAATAAAACTTCCTGCAAATTTGACAGCTAAACTCAATATAAATAAGGGAAGAAAAATCCGAAAACCAGCAGCGGCGGCTAATCCTATTCCGAGAAATAACGAAAAAATAGTAGACATTGAGATTAAATCGTTCATAGTTTAGTATTTTATAATAGTTCTGATCTTATAAATATAATGATAAAAAAGATAAAGTTTTTATATTTTTTTCTTTCCTTTGCATCCGATTAAGAGAAACCAAGTACTGCAAAGTACTTTTTTTGTATAAATAAACCTAAATGTTTGAGTTACATCTAAATAATCGAATAATAAATCAATCATTTTTTAAATGCATCGATAATTATTTCTTTTCTCAAAATCAATCAACCAAAACTTCTTCACGACAACATTTAAAATTTTGCAAGAATCGATTTCTTTTTATTTTAATTTCTGATAGGAAAATTTTATCTTTAAGGAAATTTTACGAGAACTCTTGCAATGGAAACATCAAACGAAATTAAAAAAAATAATAAAACAAAAATGCTAGTAATAGGAATTGCAGGAGGAACAGGTTCGGGAAAAACAACTGTTGTAAATAATATTTTAAGAGATCTTAACGCGGAAAGCGTTATCGTTATTTCTCAAGATAATTATTATAAAGATCATCCTGAATTATCTTTTGATGAACGTTCTAAGATCAATTTTGATCACCCAAGATCAATTGATTTCGAATTACTAAAAGAACATGTCGCTTTATTGAAAAATGGCGTATCAATAGAACAACCTGTCTATTCGTTTATTACGCATAGTCGCAAGGAAGAAACGATTTTAACACATCCACAATCGGTTATTATTGTAGAAGGAATTTTGGTATTGACTGACCCAGATTTACGCGATTTATTTGATGTAAAAATCTTTGTTCATGCAGATTCTGACGAACGTTTAATTCGTCGCGTACGCCGTGATATACAAGAACGTGGGCGCGATTTAAACGAAGTTTTAACACGTTATCAAAAAACGTTAAAACCTATGCATCAGCAATTTATAGAACCATCTAAAAACTATGCAGACATTATTATTCCGAATATGAAAAAGAAAAATTCTGTCGCAATCAAAGTTTTATCAACTGTAATTAAAGAAAAACTCAACTCGAAAACTACTGTATAATGAAAGAAAAATCGGAAGAAATCTTTGACAAAGAACTTACACCAGAAGTACCGAAAAGAAAAATTAAGGATACACGTGTATTCAAATTTGTTTGGAATCGTTACTTTGTTCTAACGGTTGCGTTTGCTGTTTGGATGATTTTTTTCGACCAAAATTCTTTTTTCGTACATCGCGAGTTGGATAAACAAATCAAATTATTAGAAGTTGATCAACAATATTACCAAGAACACTTGGATACTGAGTCTGAAAAATTAAATCAACTAAATAGTAATCCTGCTGAAATTGAAAGGATTGCAAGAGAAAAGCATTTCTTGAAAAAAGATGATGAAGATATTTTTATCATTCAGCAAGAAAAAGTTACGAAGCCGCAAAATAAAGAAAATGAGTAAGTTATTTGAAAATTTTGATTCTATTTCTGAAAAAGAATGGAAAAATAAAGTTCAAGTCGAGCTAAAAGGTTTAGAATATAATGAAACTTTGGTTTGGGGAACGAACGATCAAATAAATGTAAAACCATTATATACAAAGGATGATGTCGATTATTCGGCTGTACAACCATTACCAAAATCCTCAAAAGATTGGAAAATTATTTCGAAATATACTGGAAATAAAAACCAAGATTACAGCTTTTTGTATGGATATTTGATTAATCAAAATCAAATTGATTCATCGTTAGAACTTCCTAATTATCTAGATTTATTTATTAAATATAATGGAACTTCTGATTTAAAATCGCTTGAAAATCTTCCAAATCTGAAATATTTAGATTTAGATATTTATGGATATTTGGCACAGAATGGACTTTGGCAAAATGATTCAGAAAAAGCATCAAAAGAATTGGTGAAAGAAGCTTTGGCATTGAAAAATTTCGAAAAAGTAATTTCAATTCAAGGAGATGTTTATCAAAATGCTGGAGCAAATCATGTTCAACAAATTGCGATTACACTTGCACATGCAGTAGAATATTTAGAAAATTTTGGAGCTGATATTGCGGACAAAATTTATTTTAAATTTGCTGTTGGAAGTAATTATTTCTTCGAAGTTGCGAAATTAAGAGCATTTCGCTTTTTATGGAAAATGATTTTGGAGCAATATAATAAAGAAAGTGAAGCATTTATTTTCACTTCAACATCCGATCGCAATAAATCTAAATTAGATATTTACAACAACGTTATTCGCTCTACAATAGAAGCTTCTTCGGCTATCTTCGGATCAAGTGACGCTATTTTTGTTGGATCATATGATGAAGTTAATAAAGAGTCTGATTTTGGATTAGAATTAGCCGCAAAACAACAATTATTGTTACAAAAAGAATCTTATTTGAATCAATTTACTGATCCTGCTGCTGGTTCTTTCTACATTGAAAGTTTGACAAATCAAATGGCTGAAAATGCGTTAGAATTGTTTAAAACAATACAAAATGTAGGAGGTTTTGTAAATGCTTTACAAAATGAAACTATTCAAGATTTTATTTACACAAGCGCGAAAAAAGAGCAAAAAGATTTCGATGAGCAAACCATTAAATTAATTGGTGTAAACAAATTTAGAAACCCTGCAGATGTGATTGAGAAATCGCCAAAAGAAAAAGTGGTAAAACAAGCACTTTTTGTTCCGATTGTTCCAACTCGTTTGGCAGAAAAAGAGGAAAAAAAATAGTTTTTACATGAATTGGATGCCAATTTCATTAAAAGAACTTAATAATATAATCGAAACTTCAGTAGCTGTGATGGATACTGAAGTTTTGTGTTTAATAAAATAATATTTTACGTCAAAAAATAACATTTTGAATCCAACTATTTTAACAAAAGAATTTCAAGATTATCTGAAAATAATCGAACATGAAGACATCAAATCTATAGGTTTGAAAAAATCGTTGTTTGAAGAAATTTCTTCTGCTGAAATTGCACAACAATTGAAAGGAATTCAAGTTTCAAAACATAAATTTCCAACACTTTATTCGACAGAAAATATTTATTTTCCGCCTTCAATTAATTTGGAACAAGCAAGTTCAGAAGCCACAGCAAATTATAAATCAACTTTAGTTAAAGGAAAAAATTTGATTGATTTAACCGCAGGTTTTGGAATTGATACCATGGCTTTTGCAAAGAATTTTGACAAAGTATATCACATCGAACAAAATCCTGAATTGAGTGAGATTGTACAACATAATGCTAAAATTTTAGCGCCAAATTTAGAAACCTATACAGGAACTTTTCAGTCTTTTTTTGAAGAAAATCCTACATTAAAATTTGATGTTATTTATCTCGATCCAGCAAGAAGAAATTCGAGCGGAAGAAAATTTATTTTGGAAGATTTAGAGCCAAATATTTTAGAATGGATTCCAACTTTTTCCGAAAAAACAGAGAAAATTATCATCAAGCTTTCGCCTTTATTAGACATCACTTCTACCCTACAACAAATTGATTCAATTTTTGAAATACACATTGTTGCATTAAAAAATGAAGTGAAAGATTTTCTAATCATTTTAGATAAAAATTCTTCAACAAAAAACCCTTTGATAAAAGCTGTTAATTTAGAAAATAATCAATCCGAATTTTCTTTTCATTTTGAAGAAGAATATAGTGCGAATGCAAGTTTTGGAGGAATTCAACGTTATATTTACGAACCAAATGTTGCGATTCTAAAAACTGGTGCTTTCAAATTATTGAGCGAAAAATTCAATCTTCATAAACTTCATCAGAATACTCATTTGTATACTTCGAATGAACTTTTAGAGAATTTTCCTGGAAAAATTTACTTGATTGAAGAAGAAATTAAAAATCAAAAAAAAGAAATTCTAAAAACAAAAGCGAATTTATTAGTCAAAAATTACAATCAGCCAATAGACGTTATCAAGAAAAAATTCAAAATTATTGATGGTGGTACAACAACTTTAATTTTTACTCAAAGCATTGATGGTTTTCATATTCTAAAAACTTCACGAGTTTAGTTGGGTTTCGAAAAAAGTTGTGTTAATTTTATACAACAATTTTCAACCTTAAAAAATTACACTTGAAAATCATCAATAAAATTGAAAACTTTATCTACGGAGAAGCGCTTTCAGATGGCTTAAAAACTTCTTTAGCGATTATCATTCCGCCTATCGTAGCCAGCTTGTTTGGCGATTTATATGCCGGTGTAACGATAAGTCTTGGTGCAGTTTTAGCACACATGACGGATACACCTGGTCCATTTAAAGAACGCCGAAACCTGATGTGGCTTTCCGTGCTCTTGATTTTCCTTGTTTCATATTTCACCAAAACGATTAACAGTTACCCAATATTTCTAGGTATTTGTTTAACACTTATCGTATTCTTTTCTAACATGTTAACCGTTTGGGGACAACGTACAAGTGCGCTTGGAATGGTCATTATGATGTCAATGGTAATGAATATGAATGATTTACGACATGAGTTAAGTCCTCTTCATATTGCACTTTTTGTGACTGCTGGAGCAGCTTGGTACACTATTTTTAGCCTAGCTATTAGTACCTTTCGTCCTTATCGTATGGCGCAGCAAAACTTAGCTGATACAATGATTCATATTTCTGAATACATTCGAATCAAGGCTTCTATGTTTGATAAAGACTCTAATTACGATGATATTATCAAAAAATTAATCGATGAACATGTTGTAATTAACGAAAAACAAAGTTTAGTTCGTGAATTAGTTTTTTCGAACAAAAAATTGGTAAAAGACCTGACACCAATTGGGCGTTCGATTGTGTTTATTTTTTCTGATTTGGTGGATATATTTGAAAATGTAACAGCAAATCAATACGATTATGTGAAAATTCGAGAAGTTTACGGTGATACAAAAGCAATGCGCAAAATCTATAATTTAATGAATAAATTAGCGCATGAGCTTAAAATGATTGCTTATCATATTAACTCGAACAAACGTCCTAAACAACCTACTTTTGACTTTGAAGTTGAGTTGAAAAAGATTGATGATGCTATCAAAGAATTATATGCAGAAGGACAAAAACCAATCGTTTTATCTAAAATTTACATCAATTTAAAGCAAATTGTTTATAAAATAGAGTTTATCCATAAATTTTTCTATGATGATTCATTCACAGAAAAAAAGAAAAATCCACTGGATCATGCCGAACATTTTGAACCTACAGTTGATTATTCTTTACGAAAATTAAAAGATCATCTGAATCTAAAATCTTCAATTTTTAGACATGCAATTCGTGCATCAATTGTAATGTTATTAGCTTATGGTGTCACGTTTATTATTCCGATGACTTACCATAGTTACTGGATTTTGATGACAGTTTTAGTGATTTTAAAACCTGGTTTTAGCGTAACAAAAAAGCGAAACTTTCAGCGTTTGAAAGGAACAATTGGCGGTGGATTAGTTGGGGTTTTAATATTATTGATTATTCCTCAACACAGTATCCGATTTGCTTTAATGCTTATTTTCATGTTGATGGCTTACACTTTTATTCGTCATAAATATGCAATTGGTACATTTTATTTAACCGCATATATTCTTATTTCGTTTAGTTTTTATTCGCAAAAAGATTCATTGTATATTATTCAAGAACGTTTTATTGACACACTTGTTGGAGGATTTATGGCGTTTATTTCGAGTTATTTGATTTTACCAACTTGGGAAAAAAATAATATGAACGAATATATTCAAAAAGCATTGATTGCAAATTATGAGTTTATTTATTTGGTTTTTAAAAAATTAGCAGACAACGAAGTTTCTACAACTGATTATAAGTTAGCTAGAAAAGATGTTTTTATTGCAATGGCAAATATTAATTCAGTTTTTCAACGTGTAATTTCTGAACCGAAAGGAAAACAAGAAAATGCTAACGTACTGAATAAATTCACCATTTTCAACCAGTCATTTGTCTCATATTCAGTTGGTTTAGTTAAAATTTTAAAGAAAAACAATTCTGTTATTTTAACTTCAGAACACATTCGATTGATGAAGAAAATTTTGCAATTATTGTTACAAAACATTCGGCTTTATGGCGAATATGAAACAGAAAATTTACCTAAAACAATAGAATTTGGAGAAAAAACTGTTGCATATACTGAAATTGAAACAGAGGCTTTGCAAAATGATTCTGAACTGATTGAAGATCTATTAGAGTATTTATACGAGATTGCTTACGATTTCACAAAAGTTGGTCACGTTTTTGTGAAAGAACAACCGTTAAAAGAATAATAAATGACAATCATTCAACTGTTTAAAAATCTACGTCCATTTGTAAAACCTTATCGTTCTTTGGTTGTCGCAACTTTGCTCCTAACCTTAGTTGGATCTTTTACGTCACAGGTAAACGCCCTTATTTTACAGTATACCGTAGATTCTATAAATGGTTTGGTTGAAGCTGGAAAAGGATTAAAAGAAGGTCTGAAAATCATTTCGTTTATTTCAATTGTTTTGATGACAAAAGAAATCTTGAATGCTTTTATCACATTTGGTCAAAAATATTATGGTGAAAAGCTTAGAATCTTAGTTTCACAAGATTTAGCACAAACCATTATCGAAAAGATTTTGACGTATAGAATGGCATTTTATACAAATCAAGATAATCAAGCAGGAAAACTTCAAACCCGTATTGACAGAGGAATTGAAAGTTTGACACGTTTAGTTCAAAACTTTTTTATCGATATTCTTCCACTTTTTGCCAATTCAATTGTTGCTTTAATTTTAATGTTCAATGCTAATTTTTATGTTGGATTGGTTGGACTTTGTATCGTTCCGATTTATTTCATTATCACGCAACAGCAAGCGAAAAAGCTGAGTGGTTGGCGACGAAACTTAAGAGGTTATCGTGAACAAAAATCACAAGGAATTATCAGCATAATTGATTCAATTACAGTAATTAAATCATTTAACCGAGAAGATATAGAAGGTAAAAAACAACTTGATTTGCAAAAAGAATTGACGAATAATCAAATGCAAACACGCAAAACAAGCTTCTTTTTTGATGGTTTAAAATCTTTTATCGAGCAGTTTGGCGTAGTGATTATCATTATTTTAACTTCGTATTTGGTTCTTGACGGACAAATGACAATTGGTGCAATTATGTTTCATATTTTGTTGTTTAACAACGTTTCTGCGCCTATTCGTCAACTGCATCGTATTTACGATGAAATGAATGATGCTATGATTTATTCCGAAAGTTTCTTTGGAATTTTGAAAGCAGACAATGAAAAAGAATCATCTGGGAATTATCTTCCAACAAATCTAAAAGGAAAATTCGAAATCCAAAATGTTGACTTTTCTTATCCAAATGGTTACAAAGCCTTGAAAAATATCAACATGACAATTCAACCCAATAAAATTACTGCTTTAGTTGGTTTGTCTGGTGCTGGAAAAAGTACAGTGATTAATTTGTTAGATAAATTTTATCAACCTGATTCTGGAAAAATTCTACTTGATGGAATTGATTTAGAAGAATATGACACGCAATTTTTACGTGATAATATTGGGTTGGTTTTACAAAAAAATCACATTTTTAATGGAACAATTGAAGAAAATATTCGTTATGGAAATGTAAACGCAACTTTCGGAGAAATAGAAGATGCTGCAAAACGCGCTTATATTCATGAACAAATTATGGACTTGCCAGAAGGTTATCAATCCAAAGCCTTATTGTTATCTGGCGGTCAACAACAACGCATCGCCATAGCACGTATGTTTCTCAAAAATCCACCAATTATTTTTCTAGACGAACCTACTGCAAGTTTGGATGCAATTGCGACAGAACAGATTAAAAATAGTTTGGATGCCATCAAAAAAGATCGAACAGTTATCATTATTTCGCATAGTATTTCTCAAATTATCGATGCCGATTATACATACGTGATGAAACAAGGCGAAGTTGTAGAACACGGGATTCATGAAGATGTCTACAAAATGAACGGCACTTATAAAGAGATTTTTGATGCGATGGCAAAAAGCTTAAACATTGAAAAAATTGCCAAAACTTTTGACGATGAAGAAGAAGAAAATTATTAGCAATAATTTTATTATAAAACATTATAAATCACTACCTTTAAAGAGGTAATAGGATAGTGTATGAAAAAATTAGTTTATTTTATTGTTGGGGTATTGTTTTTTACCCAATCTTGCGAGCAAAAAAAAGAAGCTCCAAAAGAATTAGCACTTAATACGGTAACTTACGAAAATGCTTTAGACGTTCCTGTAAACAAAGTTGGTGTTCTCATTAACATAGATTCTCTTGGTTTTTTTGATCATAATTCTCAAAATTTAGATCAAAACATTGATTCAAAATCAATTGAAAATCAGCTTAAACAAATAAATTCTAAATTTGATATTGTAAAAATAATTCGTGATAAATCTGAGAAAATATTAAACGATAACAAGTATACTTATCAAATGATTGATAAATTTGATAAAAACTTAGTTCCAAATGAATTAATCACAAAGGAAAATGTAAATCAAGTTAAATTTAATGATTTAAAAAAAGCGATTAATCAAGATGATTTAGTTTTGATTAATGTAAAATCGGGTCTTGATTATGATCCTGCCAACAAACAGAAATACATCGCAAAAACATATGTCTATATTAATATTTTAGACCTTAAAAATAATGCTTTAAAATATAGCGAAACAATTGGTGGAACTAAATATATAGACGAAACAATCAATAAAAGTACGACGGATTATTTAGAGAAAATGATGAAAGAATCATTAAACGAAACGTTGGATATTATTGATAATAAATATTAAATACATTGAACTATGCGCCATTTTTTTGGCAACTTTTGGAAGTCCTGAACCCTTAAAAAGTTTCAGGATTTTTATTTTTAATGACATTCTAATATTGACTTTTATTCATGGTATATTTTTTGTTAATTTTATGCTAAAATTATAGGATGCCTATTATACGATATTTATCTTTTATTCCATTATTGACTTCTATTTCGGGATTTGCACAACAATTGATTGATCCGCAACTTCGATTGCCTGTTGAAAAAGCGATTGAGTCGAGTTACGAATTAAAAAATAAACAATTGGAAGTCGAGAAAAACAATTACCAATATAACGAAGTAAAAGGTAAACAACAACCAAGTTTATCTGCAATTGCGCTGGGTGGTTATCTAAACTCGAACGGAATTATCGATATTCCAACCAAATCAATCGATATTTTGTCCACAGAATTGTTTTCGGGTAATCAAAAATTCAATACCTCTGCAGGATTATTTACTGTTGGAGTTAACGCCACTCAAATTATATTTTCGGGATTACAAATTCCAAATGCGTTGAATGCTATTCAGGAAAAAAGTACTGCTTTAGATTATTTGAAAGAAGCCGAAAAAGAAACTATAACCAAAGATATTTTACAAACTTATGATCAATTGATGTTATTGGTCAAAGTAGAAGAATTAATTTCAAATTCTGCAAAACGATTGGATAAAGAACATCTTAAAGTGCAGAAAGCAATTCAAAATGGTTTAGCTATTCCATACGATCGGGAAAAAATAAAATTAGCAATTCTAGAGTTAGAAGCCCGACAAGTAGAATTGAACGGTAATCGACAATTGCTATACAAAAAATTAGAAATGTTGACGCATCTATCTGAACAAGATCTTCAACAAATTCAATACGAACTTACACCTATTGATATTCTTGCTTCAAGCTATACTTTAGAAAATAAAAAAGAATTGAAAGCACTTGAACACTCTGTAAAAGCTTACGAATTTCTGTATCAAAAGGAAAAAGGTTCACATTTACCGCAAGTTTTTGCATTCGCGAATACCAATTACACCTCAATTTTTGGAAGTCATTTCAAATTAAAAGATGGTGATGTATTAGGTGATGTTAATTTAAAAATGAACCAATTTTCGATGTTCCCTAATATTTTGATTGGTATTGGCGCAAAGTGGGAATTGTTGGATGGCGGACAACACAAAAATAAATTAGCACAAGCAAAAACTGACATTTTAATAAATGAAAACAAGTTGAGAAATTCGCAAGAAAAACTGAATTTATTATTAAGTAAAAACAAAATTGATTATGAAACTTCTACTGAAAAATTAAAAGTAAATAATCAACAAAATACCATTGCAACAAATAATTTAGAAATCGCTTCAAGACGATTTCAAGAAGGATTAATAGATGTAACTGAACGTTTGGCTGCCGAAAATGATTATTACAAAGCCAATCTAGGTTATTATGCTCAAATCTTAGATCAACGCTCTAAAACCTACGAATTACTTCAAACTTCTGGAGAATTATTTAATCAAATCTCAAATTAAAATCATGAAAAATACATTATCCTATATTTTTGCTTTAAGCGGATTAATTTTTATTACAAACTGTAAATCATCTGACAAGGAAAATAAAAAAGAACAGCAAACTATTTTTCAAGGTAAAATTGAGCGCGATCAAATTAGCGTTGTAACAAAAATCCCAGGAAAAATAGATCAAATATTAGTTCACGAAGGCGATGAAGTAAAAAAAGGACAAACGCTTTTTGTCTTACAATTACCAGAAGTTGACGCGAAAAAAAGTCAAGCAGAAGGCGCTGTAAATTCTGCCGAAGCTCAATACGAAATGGCTAAAAAAGGTGCAACAGATAATCAATTAAAACAATTGCGTGCAAAAGTTGCTGGTTTGAAGGAACAATTAGATTATGCTGAAAAATCAAATCATCGACTAAAAAATATGCTTCGAGATAGTCTTGTTCCGCAACAAAGTTATGATGAAGTTTATGCGAAATATCAAGGCGCTAAAAACCAATATTTAGCTGCAAAAGCTGAATTAGCTGATGCCGAAAATGGAACGCGTGTAGAGCAACAACAAATGGCTTTAGGACAAAAAGAACGTGCTTTGGGAGCTTTGCAAGAAGTAGATGTTGCAGAAGCGGAAAGACACATCAAAGCACCACAAGATATGACGGTTGAAACAATTAATCTAAAAGTTGGAGAATTGGCTTTGGCTGGATATTCTATTGCAAACGGAATTTTGGGAGAAACTACATTTTTTAGATTCACAATTCCTGAGAATAAAATCGGACAATTGCAAAAAAATCAAATCGTCAATTTAAAAGTTCCTTATAAAAATAATATGGTTTTGAAAGGTAAAATTGTTTCGATAAAAGTACTTAATTCGTACGCTAATATTTCGACTGCTTATCCTGATATTGATCAACAACAATCGCAATATGAAGTGAAAGTTGTTCCTGTTGACTATAAACAAGCTGCTCAACTATTGACAAAAGCAAATGTAATTTTGGATCTTAACGCTAAATAAATTCTGATGAAAACGATTTTTCATTTAATTATACGAGAATTCAAACTTTTCTTCAAGAATCCTGTTTTACCAATTTTATTCTTGGGAGCACCTATTATGTATGGTGTTCTGATCGGAAATGTTTATAAAAAAGGAAATGTAACCAATTTACCAATTATTGTTGTAGACGAAGATCATACGATGACAAGTCAGAAAATTATTCAGATGTTAGATGAAAATGAATCGGTGAAAGTTGCTGAAGTTTTACCTTCAACATTTGATTCTAAGAATAAAGCTTTAGCAATCGGAGCTGAAGTTGTGGTTGTTATTCCTCGAAACTTTCAGTCTGATGTACAACAAAAAAAATTACCTGAAATCGCTTATTTTGTAGATGCTTCAAATACGTTAACTTCTAATACAGCGGCAATCGCAATTACTACAGTTTTAACAACAATGAAAGCTGGTATTTCAATAGAAACAGCTCGAAAACAAGGTGTTCCAGAATATATTGCAACACAAAGCTACGAACCATTCAAATCAACGATGATTCGTCAAAATATCAGAAGTGGAAACTACTTATATTTTATGCTTCCAGGTGTTTTATTAACCGTATTACAACAAGTTTTATTATTAGGTTTAGCACTTTCATTTGCTTCAGAATTTGAGAATAGAATATTTAATGAATTAATCTCAAAATCATCCAATCCATTTACCATTTTATTCGTCAAAACTTTTCCTTATTTATTTATGTCAGTATTTATATATATGCTGTATTATTGGTTCGGAATGTTTTATGACATGAAATTAGAAACCGAGTTTTGGCCATTCTTCACTTCTTCTCTTGCATTTATTTTAGCCGTTTGCTTTTTAGGATTTTTAGTCAGTATTCTCCTTCCAAGCCAACTAAAAGCAACCGAAGTTTTGATGGTTGTTGCAACACCAAGTTTCATTTTAAGTGGATTTACATGGCCTTTAAGTCAAATGCCAAAATGGATTCAAGCAATTGCAGATTGCATTCCATTAACACATTATTTGAAAATATTCCGAATACTTTTCATCGAAAAAGGCGATCCTACCCTAATTCAACCGCATTTAAATAATCTAATTGTAATAGGAAGTATTTGCTTTGTCTTATCTTTGGCTATTCTAATCGTTAAAATAAGAAAAGCTAAACAATCGATGAAACAAATCGAAACAGAAAAGATTTAGCATCTTTTTTTAATTTACAAAACAGATAATAAACCATGAATTTTCTTACAGTTGAAAATCTAACCAAATCATACGGAATCAGAACTTTATTTGAAGATGTAAATTTTCATGTAAATGAAGGAGACCAAATCGCATTCGTAGCAAAAAATGGAAGTGGAAAATCTACTTTACTTAAAATTTTAGCTGGATTAGAAACTGCCGATTCTGGCGAAGTTCGTCCAAATAAAGGTGTTAAAATCTTGATGTTGGATCAAAGTGATGACTTTGACGAAAACTTGAAAAGTGAAGAATATATTTTCAATCATTCGAATGAAGTTTTAGATGTTGTTCGTCAATATGAAAACATGATCGAAAATGACCCAACAAATCCTGATTTAATTGATTTAATGGGAAAAATGGATGTTTTAGATGCATGGAAAGTTGAGCCAACAATCAAAGAAATTTTATCAAAATTGAAGATTGATTTCTTGGATCAAAAAATTGGAAAACTTTCTGGTGGTCAGCGTAAACGTATTTCTTTAGCGAAGTTTTTGATTGATTTAAGTTTCGAAACTGGATATGTTCTTTTAATTTTAGATGAGCCTACCAACCATCTGGATATAGAAATGGTGGAATGGCTTGAATATTTCTTGAACAAAGAAAACAAAACATTGATTTTGGTTACGCACGATCGTTATTTCTTAGATGCAATTTGTACCAAAATTCTCGAAATGGAGGACAAAACATTGTATGTACATTCGGGAAATTACGAAACTTATATTACGAACAAAGCATTGCGTATCGAAAATCAAAATGCAACAATTGACAAAGCGAAAAACCTTTATCGTAAAGAGATTGAGTGGATGCGTCGTCAACCACAAGCGCGTACAACAAAGTCTAAATCTCGTATTGATGCGTTTTATGATACTGAAAAAGTAGCTAAACATAAAATTGTCGATCAACAAGTAAAATTAGAGATGGTAATGACGCGTTTGGGTCAAAAAATCATCGAAATGGAACATGTTTCGAAAGCATTTGGTCAAAAGAAAATTTTAGATGATTTCTCATATATTTTCGCTCGTGGTGGAAAAATTGGTTTAGTTGGAAAAAATGGAGTTGGTAAAACGACTTTCCTAAAAATGTTAGAAGGAATCGAAACTATGGATTCTGGAACAATTGAACGTGGAGAAACCTTAAATATTGGACATTTCAAACAAGATGGAATTGATTTCAAAGAAGATGAGCGCGTCATAGAATTTGTGAAAGATATTGCCGATTTTTTCCCGCTTGCAAATGGAAAAGAAATGCGTGCAGAGCAATTCTTAGAAATGTTTTTGTTTACGCCAGAACAACAACATACTTTTATCTCAAAGTTGAGTGGTGGAGAGAAAAAACGTCTGCAATTATTAGCAATTTTGTATAAAAATCCTAACTTTTTGATTCTCGATGAGCCAACAAACGATTTAGATTTACCAACTTTGACGGTTCTTGAAAGTTTCTTAGAAGAATATCAAGGTTGTTTATTAGTTGTTTCCCACGATAGATATTTTATGGATAAAGTGGTTGATGAATTAATGATTTTCGAAGGCGAAGGAAAAGTTTCTCGTTATATGGGAACGTATACCGAATATCATATCGAAAATAAAAATAAACCTGAGTCAGAAGATAAAAAAGCTGAAAAAGAAATTTCAATTCAAGAAAAAGTAGAATCAAAAGAAAAAATAAAAGAAGCCAAACCAAGAAAATTATCGTTTAAAGAGCAAAGAGAATTAGAAGAAATTAATAAATCTTTACCAATTCTTGAAGCCAAGAAAGAAGAATTAACGAATTTACTTTCTGATCCAAATTTAGGCTACGACAAAATCACAACTATTGGAGATGAACTACAAAAAATTGTAGACGAATTAGAAGAAAAAGAATTCCGTTGGTTAGAATTAAGCGAATAAAAATATTGAAAAGGAACTTTTTTGAGTTCCTTTTTTTGTTTTTAAAATTTATGCCTATATTTACTCTATCAATCATCAGGAGTTTCTGAAAAATCAGAACACCAACCGAGCCAAAACCGCGCTACGGTGGTATAGAATGAGGGCAAACGCCAAAATAAAAGGTTATTCTCCACTCTATCCTGTTGTTTTTATCATTAAAAAATTAAAACAATGGAAAATCTAAAAAATGAATTTGTCGTATTATTTCGTGAATTAACTGACAACGAATTAATCGAACGCTTTAATCAAAATGTAGGAAACAGTTCTTGGAATTCTGCAAGAAGATGTTATGTCAAAACATTATTCAACGAATTACAATACCGTAATTTTGATTGCACAACCATAGAAAGAGGAAACACATTTTCGCTTCAACATCATGTAATATTAGTTGAAAATAGATTAGAATATTTAGATTAAACATAAAAAAAGGAAAACTTGATTTAAGTTTTCCTTTATATTTTACGGTAGATAATATTACTTACTCTGCTCTTTTATAAAATCATTAATCGTAACATTTAATCGTTTATTTCGGATATCTTTTTCAAAACGAATTGGTTCAGCAACACGTTCTGCACAGTCTTTCATACCACAATTTTCACACGTAACCGCAACTTCTTTTACAGGAATTGATGGGTCATTCATAAATTTAACTTTACGTTGAGCTGATTTGTACAACACACCTATCGTTACGCTTCGTAAATAATTTGGATTAAATGGATCTTTCGTTGCAGAAGAAATTACATAATATTTTTGATTATTATTGAACGGATACAACGAAATTTGTGCAGAAATCTCATGATGATCATCTTGATGTTTTTCCAATTCTTTCAAAACATTTAACGAAACCCAACGACGACAATAATGCTCATCCGTTTCATTTGCTTGTGGCGATTGTTGTTGATTAAGATGAAGTTCTTTCGTTAATTTATATGAATTTGAACCAACTTTTGCTGACAAACGCAAGAAAAACAAATCACGAATATTAAAATGTTTGGGTAACAAATTTGTCATTCGTTGATAAACCGTTTCAGGTGATTCGGTATATTTTCCAAGAATTTCTTGAAAATTAGACAAATCATGATGTTCTAAAGCAAACAAATTCTGCATATCCTTCAACAGTTTTTCTTCTGGTAGCAACAAAGCTCCAGCAAAATAAGACGCATAAAAATTGTTTAACAATTGATCAAAATTATCAAAACTTGCCCACGAAAATGTATACAAACGTTCCTTCAAATCAAGATAATTATAGCCTAATTCTTTCGCTAAAATAAATCGTTTTTGATCATTGTCAGAATTAATATTGATATACAACAGCTTTTTCTCTTTGATAAAAATAGAACGTAATTTCGCTAAATCCTTCCCTCCTAACGAAGTGAAATCTTCATAAAGAATGGTATAATTATATTCTTCTTTCAGAATTTCTTCCATCGTTTCATTTTTTACAAAATCTTCTGATTCAATCAAATATTCTTGTAAAAAACTCTTTGCAGATTTTTCAATTTCAGGGAAATAATTATCATTTGCTTCCTGAAAAGACCTCAACGAAGCCAAGAAAAAACTTTCGCGTGTAAGATTGTAATTATTACCTATTTCAATCAACGTAGAAATGAACGCATTTACCTTCATTGGTGCGTTAGAAATGATCTCAATTAAATCTCTTTCTTCAATTCCGAAGAGTTCCAAAGGAATTTCTTGCAATAAATTTGATTGTAGAATCTCAGCGACTGGCGCTAAATTCTTATCCAATTTTAAAGAAACTATCTCATCATAAGGAATTTCCAACGCTTCGGCAAGAGCAACAATTTTATCAGTTTTTGGATATTTTTTACCTTTTTCGATCTCATTCAAATACGATTTCGAAAGTCCAGTTAACTTAGATAACTTAAACAATGACAAATCTTTAGCCATTCTTACTTGTTTTAGTTTTAACCCAAAAATTAATTTAATGTATTCTTCTTGCATAATTTTTTCAAAAATATTTGGTAAATGTAAACGAATTTTTATAATTTAGCGAACGTTCGCTGGAAGTAAAATTCCGCTCGAATAACCAAAACCAAAATTACAACAAAAACACAAAAAATGGATACTATTACAAGTGAATTAAAATTATCGCAGAATAAGCTGGATAGTTATCCAGATGTTTTGACAACCGAAGTGGTTAATTTTTTAACAGCTTTACACAAAAATTTCAACGAAAGACGTTTAGAACTTTTGGCGAATCGACAAGAAAGACAAATCTTTTTTGATTTGGGTAATTTTCCAACTTTTTTGTCAGAAACAAAAGAAATCAGAAATGGCGATTGGACAGCAGCTCCTATTCCAGCTGATTTACAAGACAGACGCGTTGAGATAACTGGTCCTGTTGACCGTAAAATGGTAATTAACGCGTTAAATTCAGGCGCTAATACATTTATGGCCGATTTTGAAGATAGTAATTCTCCCACATGGGATAACAATCTTCAAGGACAACAAAATTTAAGAGATGCAGTAGATGGTACTATTTCATTCGAAAATAATGGAAAAAAGTATCAATTAAACGAAAAGACTGCTGTCTTGCTTGTAAGACCGAGAGGTTTACATTTGAATGAAAAGAATATCATAATAGATAAACAAGAAATATCAGGCTCACTATTTGACTTTGGTTTATATTTTTTCCATAATGCACACACGTTACTTTCCAAGCAAAGTGGGCCTTATTTCTATCTTCCTAAATTAGAACATCACCTAGAAGCACGCTGGTGGAACGATGTTTTTGTTTTCGCGCAAAATTATTTAAACATTCCACAAGCTACGATTAAAGCTACAGTTTTGATCGAAACTATAACAGCTTCTTTTCAGTTAGATGAAATTATTTACGAATTAAAAGACCACATCGCAGGCCTTAACTGCGGTCGTTGGGATTATATATTTTCTTATATCAAAAAATTTAAGAAACACCCAAATTTTATTGTTCCAGATCGTTCACAAGTTACGATGACTTCGCCTTTTATGGCTGCATATTCGCAAGCAGTTATTCAACGTTGTCATAAACGAAACATACATGCAATTGGTGGAATGGCTGCTCAAATTCCGATTAAGAATGATGAAAAAGCCAATGAAATCGCTTTCGAAAAAGTGAAGAATGATAAACTTCGCGAAGTAAAAAATGGACACGATGGAACGTGGGTTGCGCATCCTGCTTTGGTAAAAGTCGCAAAAGATATTTTTGACGAATATATGCCACAAGCTAATCAAATTTCCAATAAGCGAGAAGATGTTGTAACAACTGCCGAGGCTTTGTTAGAATTGCCAAAAGGAACAGTTACAGAACAAGGAATTAGAGACAATATTAATGTCGGAATTTTATACATCGAAAGTTGGTTATCTGGAAAAGGAGCCGCAGCTTTATATAACTTAATGGAAGACGCAGCAACAGCAGAAATCTCTCGTACGCAGGTTTGGCAATGGTTAAGCCAGTCGATTACGTTAGAAAACGGATGCGAATTTAACAGTGACAAATACAAAAAATTAAGAGCCGAAGAGGTTCAAAAAATAAAAAAATTAGTTGGTGAGGAAAACTATTTGAACGGAAGATTTGAAGAAGCTATTTCAATCTTTGACGAATTAGTTTTATCGCACAAGTTTACCGAATTTTTAACATTAGAAGCCTATAAGTATATTGATTAAGCCCTTATAACCAAACACACACGAAAAGAAATACACACACAACACACATTCATAAACAAAACACAAAAAACACAATTATGAGCAATCAAGAAAGAATTCAGAAGATTCGGCAGGATTGGGAAACTAATCCACGCTGGACAGACGTTGTTCGTCCTTATTCAGCAGAAGATGTAATTCGATTAAGAGGTTCTTTGGACATCGATTACACCTTAGCAAGATTAGGGGCTAAGAAACTTTGGGAAGGTTTGAATTCAAAACCATTTATGGCGGGTTTAGGTGCTTTAAATGGTAATCAAGCCATACAAGAAGTACAAGCTGGTTTAGATGCAATCTATCTTTCGGGATGGCAAGTTGCTGCAGATGCAAATCTTTCGGCAGAAATGTATCCAGATCAATCATTGTATCCAGCCAATTCGGTTCCAATGGTGATAAAGCGTATTAATAATGCGTTGCGTCGTCGCGATGAAATACAATCTGTTACCCAACAAGGAAACATTGATTATATGGTACCGATTATTGCCGATGCTGAAGCTGGATTTGGAGGAAACTTGAATGCTTATGAATTGATGAAACAAATGATAGAAGCTGGTGCTGCTGGCGTTCATTTCGAAGATCAATTGTCATCAGCCAAAAAGTGTGGTCATCTTGGTGGAAAAGTTTTAGTTCCAACACAAGAAGCAATTAACAAATTGGTTGCAGCGCGTTTAGCAGCAGATGTCTGTGGCGTTCCTACTCTATTGGTTGCCAGAACTGATGCAGAAGCTGCGAATTTGATTACTTCGGATATTGACGAAAGAGATCAACCTTTTATCATCCAAGGAAGTAGAACTTCTGAAGGTTTTTACAATGTGAGAAATGGTTTGGAACAAGGAATTAATCGAGGCTTAAGCTATGCGCCTTATGCTGATTTAATTTGGATGGAAACATCTAATCCAGATCTTGGAATGGCAAGGGAGTTTGCACAAGCTATCAGAGAAAAATACCCTAATCAGATGTTAGCTTATAATTGTTCCCCATCATTTAATTGGGCAAAACATTTAACAGAAGTTCAAATGGAAACATTCCGCGAAGATTTAGCTGAAATGGGATACAAATTCCAATTCATCACTTTAGCAGGTTTCCATGCGATGAATACCTCTATGTTCGAGTTATCACGTGCTTACAAAGCCAAAGGAATGGCGGGATACTCGGCATTACAAGAAAGAGAGTTTGCGTTACAAGAAGAAGGTTTTGCAGCTGTAAAACACCAATCTTTTGTAGGAACACAATATTTCGATTACGTACAAAACACAGTGCAACAAGGCATTTCGTCTACTACGGCTATGGCCGAAAGTACGGAAGCCGCACAATTCTAATACATACTTTTCAATTAAAAAGGACGTACCGCAACTACGTCCTTTTTTTATTTTTGATTTTGACTTCTTTACGACATCCTTAAAAGATATATTTTTATTTATGGTCAGGCTAAATTCCGTTAAATTTAGCATTCAAAAAAACACCTCTATAATCTCCTCAAGGGGATATTGTTCACATATTTTCATTCAAAATTATCAATCAACTTTCATAATCTGAAACGACTTTCCATTCATTTCGAAAGTATCTTGTTCCGATTTTCCAACCAAGATTCTAGCCAAAGGAGTTTGAGTTGATAGGACAAAAATCTTTTTATTCTCGAAAATAATTTCCCCAAAACTACACGCCATACAGAAATTTCCCATCGTAGTTTCAACATAACTACCTAAACCAATGGTTTTGTTCTCCACAATTTTTATTTTAGAAAACACGTCTTGCTGAATTAAAACTTCATTCAATTGATTTTGAATTCGAGTAATTTCCTGTTGCATCATTTCGCGCGACGTTTCATACTTATCACCCATACTACTTTTAGTATCGTTGTTTGAAGCACGTAAATCGTCAATCAAACCATTCAAATACGTTATTTTATCTTCGATTTGTTGTGCTATAAATTGATATAATTCTGCTTTCATTTCTTTCAATTAAATTGTTTGAGGCTTATTCTTAAATTTCAGCATGTAAATGGTTCCCAAAAGACAAATAAATGCCGAAACATAAATCACCATCGGAATACGATCCAAATAATCCTGAAAATACCAACCCGCGCACAATGCTCCAAATCCTATCCCCGCTTCCAACGCAATATACATCGTTGCCATTGCCTTTCCACGTTCATCAGGTTTGCTAAAATCTATTGTCC
Organism: Empedobacter sp. UBA7252; assembly: GCF_002472765.1. Taxonomy (NCBI): domain Bacteria; kingdom Pseudomonadati; phylum Bacteroidota; class Flavobacteriia; order Flavobacteriales; family Weeksellaceae; genus Empedobacter; species Empedobacter sp. UBA7252. The sequence goes on along the minus strand of NZ_DKSQ01000087.1, from coordinate 9,640 downwards.
ATGCATTTAGTGCAGGAGAAAGAATTCCGGTTGAAATGCCATACATCAAACCCCCTAAAATCAACCCTATTTTTGCATCAATAGAAGCCAAAAGTACCAATGCAATAATCAATAAAACTAAGCCTAATTTTATCACCAACACACGCCCTTTTTGGTCAGATATCTTACCTGCAAAGAAACGAACCATCATAGATGATATTGTAAATACGATAAAGAAAACGCCTTTATTTTGAAAACCTAAATGTTCGGTCCAATCTGGAATTAATGTCAATATAGAACCATAAGCAACATACGAAAGAAACGTAATCAATGCCGCTGGCAAAGCTTCTTTTGCAAAAACATCTTGCTTCGAAATCTTTAGTAATCCGAACGAAAATTTCTGTTTATTTTGCAAGGTCTCTTTCATATTGAATAAAATCAATATCGATAATAATGCGAAAAACGAAGACGTAAAAAACATCACATTAATCGATGTATATAATGTAATTGTACTTCCCAATGCAGGTCCAATTGCCATTCCGATACTGAAACAAATTCCGTGCAAGCCCAATGCTTCGCCCCAACGTTCGCGCGGAATAATATCTGCAATATAAGCTGCTGTTGCAGTGGGTTTGAAACCTGTCGAAAAGCCGTGTACCAATCTCAAAAATAAAAAACCTGAAACGGTTGTTAAAACAGGATATAAAATTCCGCACACAAAACAGACAATAGAACCGACTGCCATAATAGGTACCCGCCCCACTTTATCGGTTAATTTTCCACTAAAAGGTCTCGAAATTCCCGCTGTCAAGGTAAATAATGCAATAATAAATCCTTTGTATTCTGCTCCTCCCATGCTGCTTAAATAAGCAGGTAGCTCGGGAATCATCATATTAAAACTCGCTGAAAACAACAACGAACTCAAACACATTAAAATAAAATGGAGATTATAAACGGGATCTGAATTTAATTTTTTATTAATGGCAGAAAACATAACGGATTTTTTGCAAAGGTAATTTATCTTAACCGAAACAAACTACACAATCCAAAAGTATTACTTGTTACAAAAAATTACTACATCATTCAACATTGTTAGCCGATATTTCATTGATTATATTCATGAAATTTCTTATTTAAGAACTACTTAGTTGATATGAAAATAACTTTTACATTAGAATACAGTTAAAATACCTTATTGTATTTAATTACTTACTAAATAATTCTTATTTTTGCTATATCAATTCTACTACCCTAAAAAACGATCTGACCAACTATTATTTTCAAGCATGAAAAACTATGAAAACCTAAAAGAGACCTTGTCTTTTTATGGCGTAAATTGTAATAAACTATATTATATCTCATCAGGAAATCCAATTTTTGCTTTTCCTGAAAGATCATTTCGAATCGACTTTTATGCATTTTGTATTTGTTTATCTGGCTCAATAGAAGTTGAGATAGATTCTCAGAAATATTTTATTACTCAAAACGAATTCTTGATTTCTGCTCCTTCTACTGTTTTGAAAATTCTAGATACTAACTCTAATTTTAGAATGAAATTGTTGTTTTTTGAGAAAAATTTTCTCCTTAAAAACATTTCTAATCCTTTCTTTATTGATAAACTTAATTTGTTTACACATCAAAACTTTACAGTTTGTAAGGCAAATAAAAAAGATGCGAATCATCTTTTAATGTTAATCAATTATCTTCAAGAACAACGAGAAAGAAATGTTTTGTTCTTAGAAGATATTATTCGATCGATTATTTTTACTTTACTTCTTGAATCTGCCTCTATAATTGCTGAACAATATTCAAAAGTAAATAAAAATTATTCCCGCGAAATCAACACTCTATTTTGTAAGTTTACACAACTTGTTCAAGAAAATGTTATCGCTCACAAAGACGTACAGTTTTATGCAGATCAATTGTTTATTACAAATAAATATTTGATTCACCTTGTAAAAAAAGCAACTAAGAAAACTCCACATGTTATTATTGACGAGTATTTATTAAAAGAAGCGTATGTTTTGCTTGGCTACTCAGAGAAAACAATTGTCCAAATAGCATTAGATCTAGGTTTCAACTCTTCTTCATCTTTTGGTCGGTTTTTTAAAAAATACACTTCAATTTCTCCTCAACAATATAGAAAACAACAACATATATAAAAAAAGAAATTTGGGATACAAATGACGAATTTCGGGATACTTTAGAAAAATAATAAAGCGTAATTTTATTCTAGAATCTTAAAATAAATAATTATGGATAAAGTTACTTCAAAATTTGACAACGTTTTAAATCATTCTACTATCTACGGAAATATTGATCATCAACCAGATGCAAGTAAAGAAACACCAAGAAACACTCCAGAAAAATCTTATCCTTTCTCTGATCAGATAGGAAATTACCAACGCAATAAAGGAATTCCTACAAAATCTTATAAGGACAGTAAGGTATATATTGTGGGAAGTGGTATTGCAGGTTTAGCTACTGCCTATTATTTTATTAGAGACGGACATTTCACTCCAGAGAATATCACATTTATAGAACAACTTCAGGTTGAAGGAGGTTCGTTAGATGGAGCTGGAAATGCAAAAGATGGTTACATAATTCGAGGAGGTCGAGAAATGGATTGTACCTACGAGAATTTATGGGATATTTTCCAAGACATTCCTGCATTAGAGTTACCAGAACCTTATAGTGTTTTAGACGAATATAGATTAGTAAATGATAATGATTCTAATTATTCTATTGCACGTTTAATTCATGAAAAAGGGAAAGTAAAAGACTTTAGTAAATTTGGTTTAAATAAGAAAGATCAATTAGCTATTATCAAACTTTTGTTGAAGAAAAAAGAAGAATTGGACGACATAACGATTGAAGATTATTTTAATCAATCATTCTTAGAAAGTAATTTCTGGACATTTTGGCGCACAATGTTTGCCTTTGAGAATTGGCATAGTTTACTAGAGTTCAAATTATATATGCATCGCTTTTTACATGCGATTGATGGTTTAAATGATCTTTCTTCATTGGTATTTCCTAAATACAATCAATACGACACTTTTGTTACGCCATTAGGTAAATGGTTAAAAGAAAAAGGAGTAAAAATTCAGTTAAATACACTGGTTAAAGATTTAGATTTATTAATTAATACAGAAGGAAAAGTAGTCAAAGGAATTATAACAGAACAAGATGGACAAGATGTAATTATTCCTGTTACACCAAATGATTATGTTATTGTAACTACTGGTTCTATGACTGAAGATACTGCGTATGGAGATAATACAACGGCACCAGTTTTAGCGATAGATAATAATACTAGTGGTCAAAGTGCAGGATGGAAACTATGGAAAAACCTTTCTGCTAAATCTCCTGTTTTTGGTCGTCCAGAAAAATTTTGTGGGAATATTGAAAAATCTTCATGGGAATCTGTTACTTTAACTTGTAAACCTTCTGCATTAGTAGAAAAACTAAAAGAATATTCTGTTAATGATCCATATTCAGGTCAAACTGTTACAGGTGGAATTATTACCATTACAGATTCTAATTGGTTAATGAGTTTTACTTGTAATCGTCAACCACATTTTCCTACACAACCAGATGATATTTTAGTTCTTTGGGTTTATGCATTATTTATGGATAAAGAAGGAAACTACATCAAGAAAACAATGCCTACTTGTACAGGAAACGAAATCCTAACAGAATTATGTTATCATTTAGGAATTGAAGACCAAATAGATGACGTTATTGAGAATACAATCACTCGTTCTGCTTATATGCCTTACATCACATCTATGTTTATGCCTAGAGCAAAAGGAGATCGCCCACAAGTAGTTCCAGCTGAGTGTAAGAATCTAGGTTTAGTTGGTCAATTTGTAGAAACCAATAACGATGTAGTTTTCACAATGGAAAGTTCTGTTCGTACCGCACGTATTGCAGTTTATGAATTACTTAATTTAAATAAGCAAGTTCCAGACATTAATCCATTACAATACGACATTCGTCATTTATTAAAAGCAACTAAAACGTTGAACGATGATAAACCATTTATGGGTGAAGGTTTATTGAATAAAGTTTTAAAAGGAACTTATTTTGAACATATTCTACCTATTGGATCAGATTCTCCTCAAGAGGAAGAAGAAAAAGAATCTTTTCTATTAGAACAATTTGGTAAATTCAAAGAATGGGTAGGACATTTTAGAGGTTAAAATCACCCACAATTCAATCCTGAATACCAATGCTATAAAACTAATAAAAGCTTCTAAATCTTTAGTGATTTAGAAGCTTTTTGAGTATTACTATATTTTTTTCTATTTAAAAACTATACCAGCTTTTATTAATAAATATTAGCTATAGTTATATTATTATTGAATTATTAAAGGTTTTATTTCAAATTCTGATTCAATATTTTCCTTTAATTTTAGAAATTCTATTGTATGCATACTATGCAAATCAACATCAGTTAATCCAAATGGTCCATTTTCTCAGTAATATATAGTCTATTTTCAAGCTCAATTATTGCTTTCTCCATTTCATCAAGTTCATTTTCGAAATATTTAAAAAGATAATTAATGATTTTTAAATTTAAAATTAATTCTATTGGTTTAGATTCAACTTTCCTTGCTAATTCAAACTTTTTTAAAGTTTCACTTTCATTCCATTCTTCTGTTGGAAAGTAAGGAATTTGAATTAGTTTATCATTATCAATTTTTATAAAAGAATCAAACTCCTGTAATCCATATTTATTTTCTGGATTATAACAATATTTTATTTCGGTTATAATTTTTCCAATACTATCAGTCAGGGTCATTTTACAAAATTAAACTTAACAATATTTCTTTACAAGAATAAACAAAACCTGTTTTACAAAAAAGTTGTCATTTCTATATTTCATTCAACAACATTCCAATATACAAAATTTCAACCACTCACAATACCTCATAAAAAAAGCTCTTATCAAAGAGCCATTTGGTTAAAGAACTGTTTTGGATAATAAAATTTATTTCCAAATTTTATATAAGGAATCTTATTCGTTTTCCTCATCCTATACAACGTTTTGTCACTCACGTTAAGCAAACTTTTTAGGTCTGCGTTATCATAGAATTTCTGATTTTCTTCTAATAGTAGAAAAGTTTTTTGGAATTCTATCAGCAGGAGCTTCATATCCTTTAATGCCTCTCCATCGTTTTGTAAAAATAAATCATTTTTCATATATTTAGTTGATGTTAAGATGTACTAATTTATAAAATAAATACTTAATAACCAAATATTTACCAAACAAACAATATTCCTTTACACGAAATCTAGCTATCACCCTACTTTTTGTAGAGTACTCAAATCGATTATGTTCGACAATAAACCAATGTATCGTTGAACAGTTTTAGGATTAAAACCATAAATACAAGCAAGGTTCTCCCAGAATTTTACACCAAACATAAAGTTGAAAAAAAAACACATATTCACTTTGCAAAAAAAATACCACATAGAAACATAGAACCAAATGATTTTGCTTTCCAATTAGTAGTCTACCTATTCGTATTTTCAACTAATCTTTATAAGCCATCACAACTAAAACTATGTTTCTATGTGGTCAAAATAAATTTGAACAACATCTATAAAATTCTATTTTCGATACGATTCTTCTTCACTCTTCTACGCCGTTAAACAAAGTATTGTACCGAAAAATCACTCCAATCAACGAACTTCATTTTACTACTACCTCACTACTACCTTTACACAACCATATACTCGCCAAGATAAATACTGGTACTCGCCATAGCCTTTGTTTCACTATTCAGAAACGCCCAAAAATTCACTTTTTTGCCATTGTAATACGTTGGTAAAGTAACATCTATAATCATAGAATCACGAGTTACAACATTCTGAAACACTTCGAACGAATTTAGTTCCTCGCAATAACAAACAAGATTCACAAAATCCGAAGGTTGCGCATTGCCTTGCCCAGAATTATCTTCCCAATTCATTTGGAAACTATCCCCACCTGCCGTCTCTATCGTAGGTTGTAAAAAGCCAACCAAATCGCCTTTCGACACCAATACACGCTCTAATACAATAACAGGTAAACCATTCTCCATTTCCAATGCATTGTTCAGCATATAAGAAGTCGCGATGTTGTAGCGCGATTTTAGCCCGACTCTATTCCCAAAATATAAATTAAGAATAAGACGAATTGGTTGCAAAAAACCAATAATTTTCTTAAATTTGATTTGTTGCATCAATTGCAAATCAGTAGGTTGGCTTTTAGATTTTTTTGGCAAACTACGGATAATGTCTTTGCCGCGCCAATTAACGCCTACTACAGTTCCTACTTTTCCTGAGAATCCACCAAGAATTCCTTTTTTAATTTCTGCCATAATTGCAAGTTTTTATTGTTAATATTCATAAAGTTAGCAACAGAAACAACACCATTTACAAAAACACAATTTTGTGCCCGCATTTGCCCTGCTCTGCCCGCATTTGTCCACTTCTGTCCAGTTGCTTTTTACACAATAATAGTAATATAACAAAATAAAAATCTCGCTAACCTCCTATTTATAAGTGCTAGAGAGAAGTTGAATTTTTGGTCAATTTTGGTCTTGTTCGACCATTGTTCGACCATTGTTCGACGAAACTTCGGAAAAACGGCATTCTCGTCGAAGAACGGTCGAAGAAAACACGAACAAAAGTGGGAGGAAATTGAAATTGTAAAAATAAAATGATGCAAGAATACTTTGTTTCGCTATCCATACATTCATTATTACATTCTACATTAAATTATTTCGTGATACATGAATATTGTTTTTATAAGTATCTTATTTACAAAAAAATAATTATATTTGCTTCTAATTTTACGAAATGCAGATATAGGTGATTTTTTACGAAACAAAAGCTAGATCAGTTTCGTGAAAAAACAATGTTATATGCCATTTTACAAAAACTCAATGAAAAATATATTCACTTTTTTTATTTTAATAATATCATTAAATGTTTTTTCACAGAATAAAAAAGATTACTTAAAACAAAACCGTTTTGACCTTGAAAAACCTGATTTTAATTTTCCTCAAACAGAATTTAATATTATTGGTTTTGGAGCTTACCACGGAAGTGCAAAAACATATGAAGCTGAACTTAATTTAATTAAAAGTCTCAAAAAACAAAATGCTCTTGATTATTATATTCCCGAAACAAATTTTAGTCAAGCTTATTTCTTTCAACAATATTTAGAAACTGGAAACGAAGAACTTTTGAAAGAATTGGTTTTATCTTTCCAAACTATTGTAAGTCAAGAAGGAACAATCGAAACATTTGAGCATTGGAAAAATCTGAGATTGTTAAACCAATCCTACAAAAGTAATCCAATAAAAGTAATTGGTTTTGATATTATCAATGAATATAAGTTTCCTATAAAGCACATTTTACTGTTAACAGAAAACATTCAGAATTGGAAAGCGAAAGATGAATTAAAGAAAATATCAAAAGAAGAAGATTTTGACTTCAGTATTCGAAACAAAGAAACAACTAAACTTCTAAAAAATTTTATCAATGAGTATGAAACAAATAAAAATATTTACGTTCATCAAATTAACGATACAATAAGTTTTCATCATATTCTTCAAAATATTGCTAAAAATTTTGAAGAAGAAAGGGATAGAGAAAAAATTATTTTTGAAAACTACGTTTATCTAAAAAATATCTATCATCTTGAAACAAAAAAGCAATTTGCCAAGTATGGATTTTTTCATCTTGAAAAAGAACGTGAAAAAAATTATCCATCATTCTTTACAAGATTGATAGAGCAAAACGTTTATGAGCGAAACAAAGTAATTACTGTTATTGGATATTTAACTAAAAGCGAGGTTCTTTGGGACAAAATATATGATAAACAAGGAAATTACCAAAGCTACACAACCGAAAAAGGTTACGGGATTGGCGATTATTGGAAAGAATATTTTAGAGGTATTAGCAAATTGAAAAGTACAAAACTATCAGATATAACTCTTTTCAGGCTTAATAATATAAATACACCTTATAATAAAGAAACTGATTTGATAGAAGTTAATTTATTTCTTAAAAAAAGTAATGGAAAATACCTTAATGGTAAATCAACTACCGATTTTATTGATTACGCTATTTTAATTAGTAACTCAAAAAATCAAATTCCAATTGAAGAAATGAAGTAAAAACGGCATATAACATGGTATTGCCAAAAGCGGGGCTAAAGTGCTAAATTTAATGTTTGTACTTCTATCTCCGCCAAAAACGAATTTTATTCGTTTTTTATTTTTAAATTTAACTCATAATAATTCGTTTTGGCTCACGTCGGTGCAGAATTTAAGCTTTCAGCCATAAATTCCCCACCTTCGGCAATACCCGAAACGTTAGCAGAAATTATTAAAAACAATATCGGTAGAGAATGAAGAGTAAATTAATTATTAGAATGAGTAAAAATATCTTTTTAAAAGATAAAGACTACAAAATAACTATAAACGAAAACCAACAAAAATATAGTTTGAATACTAAGTCTAATAAAATTGAAATAGAATTAGATAATTGTCAGAATAATATCGAAATTTCAAGCAAAAATTTTAGAAAGACTCATAAAATAAGTCATTCAGAAAACGATGTAATATTTTTAAATATTTATCCAAAATTAAGTTATGATTTAGCATTAGGAATATTAATAGGTTTTTCTATTATTACTGCAATTATCATAGGTATTTTATCGTTTAAAAATGGAGTTAATTTAAGTCTAATTTTCATTAGTTTTCTTCCTTTGTTCTTCTTAAAAAGAAATAATTTCAAAGATGGTTTTGAAATAAAAGAAATTAAACAATAACTTCTGCTAATAACTAAGCTTTCGTCTTGCCCGTAGGGCATGAGATGGAAGCCTGTTGAACGGAACCGAAGTTAGCTTTTAATTCTTATGGAGTTATCGAAGTTTAGTTTTAAGCTATACAAGCAGTATTTTATATGATTACTGCTTTTTTTGTGCTTCCTTAGAATGCGAAGTAGTGAAAACCTTAGTTTTTAGGCATAAAATCCCTTACCCATTAAGTTAATTAACAGGGGAATTTACTTCTGATTTAAAAAGATAAGTTTTTGGTGGACCTCGATCTCCAAAGAGTGCTAATGTTACCAAATTGCCTTCTTTACAGCAATAACAAAGGCGATGTTTTGTTTTTATTTTTGATTCTTTTCGTTTGACTTTTAATTGTTTTTGTAAGTCTTGTAATTTTCCTCTTTTCCAACTGCTGCTTAAAATTCCATAATGTCTTATTCGAACAAAACGTTTGGGTAAAATGTGTAAACTAAAACGACGAATAAATTCGTGATTTGGTAAGACCATTTGTTTATTTTGACCATTGTTGCGATAATCTTTGTACTGAAACGTGACTTGTGTTGCTGTTAAAGTTCGTTTGAAAGGCAGAAAAGCTTTATTTCCTCCTTCTTGAATACATTCGTAACGGTTTTCTTTTTTATTGAAAATAAAGCCTTCTCGCTCGGGTTTATATTGTCCAAAGTTGGGAATCCAAGCATCTAAGTTATGATCTTCACAATATTGCAAACTTGTACCGCTACTATAGCCCGCATCAGCTAAAACTTCTCCTATTTGAATCTCGTTTCGTTTAAAATTTTCAATCGTTTGATCCATAATTTCTGCAAA